>MGWP01000062.1:0-17194 GCA_001801055.1 Gallionellales bacterium GWA2_55_18
TGGTGGTCGGCGTTGCGGTGCTGCTGACGCTGGCGGCGACGTTGTTCGCCTCGTGGGCTTGGGGTTTCACGCTGAATCGCGTCTCGCTGTTCGCACTGATTTTCTCGATCGGGATATTGGTCGACGACGCGATTGTCGTGGTGGAAAACATCCATCGCCGGCGCGCTTTGGCACCGCATCAATCCCTGGCCGAAATCATCCCGGAAGCGGTGGACGAAGTGGGCAGCCCGACCATCTTGGCGACTTTCACGGTGATTGCCGCGTTGCTGCCGATGGCGTTCGTCAGCGGCCTGATGGGGCCGTACATGAGCCCGATCCCGATCAACGCCAGCATGGGCATGCTGATTTCGCTGGCGGTGGCATTCGTCATCACGCCGTGGCTGGTGTATCGCTTCGCCGATGCGCACCACGAAACCGTGCGGGACGAGCAGAACACCAAAATCAACCGCTTCTTTCATGAGCGCCTGAGCCCGTTCCTGAACGGCGCGCATGGTAAGTCGGCGCGGCGCAAGCTGTGGCTGGTCATCCTCGGCGGGCTGCTGCTGGCGGTATCGCTGGGCGCGGTGAAGCTGGTGATCTTGAAAATGCTGCCGTTCGACAACAAGTCGGAATTCCAGATCGTGGTGGATATGCCTAGTGGCACGGCGCTGGAGCAGACCAGCGCCGTGCTGCACGAGATCGGCGGCTATCTGGCGACCGTGCCGGAAGTGACCGATTACCAGGTCTATGCGGGCACGGCCTCGCCGATCAACTTCAACGGCCTGGTGCGCCAATATTATTTGCGCAGCGCCGCCGCGCAGGGCGACATCCAGGTCAATTTACGCGGCAAGCATCAGCGCAGCCGCAGCAGCCACGAGATTGCCACCGCCGTGCTGGAACCGGTGCAGAAAATCGCCAAGGTGTGGGGGGCGAAAGTCAAAATTGTCGAGGTGCCGCCCGGTCCGCCGGTGATGTCGCCGATTGTCGCGGAAATCTACGGGCCGGATTATGAGGGCGCGCGCAAGGTTGCCAGCAAGGTGCGCGAACAGTTCGGCAAGACCGAAGGCATCGTCGGCATCGACGATACCGTCACGGAACCCGCGCCCAAGCTGCTGCTGCATGTCTTGCAGAGCAAGGCCGCGCTGCTCGGGGTTGCACCGCGTGACATCGTGGATGTGATCGGTGTCGCGTTGTCCGGCCAGGATGTCGCCTCGCTGCACGATGCCAATGCGAAATACGCACCGCCGCTGCGCATCGGTTTGCCCGCAGAGCGGCGCAGCCGCATCGACGATGTGCTCAGGCTTAAGGTGCGTGCAAATGATGGGGTGTTGGTGCCGCTTTCGGAGGTGGTGCAGGTGATCCAGGAGCCGCGCGATTACCCGATCTATCACAAGGATCTGCTACCGGTGGTGTATGTGTTCGGTGACATGGCGGGCAAGCTGGACAGCCCGCTCTATGGCATGTTCGGTGTGAACGGCAAGGTCGGCGGCATGGCGCTGGAACAAGGTGGCACGCTGGAAAGCTACTTCTTCAAACAGCCGAGTAATCCTTATGCAGGCTATGCGCTGAAGTGGGACGGCGAATGGCAGGTGACCTTCGAGACTTTCCGCGACATGGGCATCGCCTATGGCGTGGGATTGATCCTGATCTATCTGCTGGTGGTGGCGCAGTTCAAATCCTACCTCGTGCCGCTGGTCATCATGGCGCCGATTCCGCTCACCATCATCGGCGTCATGCCTGGCCACGCGCTGCTCGGCGCGCAGTACACCGCGACCTCGATGATCGGCATGATCGCGCTGGCAGGAATTATCGTGCGCAACTCGATTCTGCTGGTGGATTTCGTTAATTTGCAATTGCGTGAAGGCGTAGCATTGCAGGAAGCGGTAATTAACGCAGCCGGGGCGCGCGCCAAGCCTATTGTCCTGACCGGGCTGGCGGCGATGCTCGGTGCGCTGTTCATCCTGGATGACCCGATCTTCAACGGGCTGGCCATCTCCCTGATTTTCGGCATCCTCGTTTCCACCTTGCTGACATTGGTAGTCATTCCGGTGTTGTATTACGCCACGCTGTATAAAAAAATCAGTAACTACTCTGGTCGCTCGCAATAGCATCGCTATTCCGGCTTTAAGAAATGGTGACCTTCCCAAATGATGTTCACTTAAGAAGATTTTCGTTCGCCCTGAGCCAAGTAAGCCCCGCTTTCGCGTGGCAAGGCGTGAACAGGAAACAAAATAAACCCAAACCCCCTCCAGCCCCTTTTGCCAGGGGGAGAGCCAGTGCAGCTCCTCCCCTGACAAGGGGAGGCCGGGAGGGGTTTGCTCTTGATGGTTGCTGTTTGGTAATTTTTTATGCTTTGTAACATATTGAAATTATGTGAATAAAAAGCTGTTTCTTGAGAGCTTGTCGAATGGCTCTGGTTGCGTAGCTGGTGGTTCGACAAGCTCACCACGAACGGTTAAGTGAATAGTATTGGGAACGCTCCAGATTGCGCGCACGGCAAAAAGTAAGGCATCACGCCAAGAACATCGCCGCCAATCGGCTGCTTACCCTGACCAAGCGCGAAACGCAGGAAACCGGATTTTCAACGCCCGATGACTGGCAACAATATTGGGCGAAGTTTTGTCGCGTCTACAAAAAATATTACCCGGATCAGCCGTTCATGTTTGTCGCCGTGCTGGAACAACATAAGGGCAGCGATCAAGCGGTGCAATTGAATTCGGGCGCGACGGTGTCGGCTTCTTCATCTTCCCGGATCATTCCGGCTTCTGGTTCGCCGTGCATCCAGGCCAAGGCTCTCCGCCGCCTTTCTAGCCGCACAAACTCGCACAGTATAGGCATCCTTAGCAGTGAGGTATGAATTTTCACGCCCATCAATTCCGCGTCAGAATCAGGCATCAAACCCCGTCAAACGCCTTAAAACATGGGAATTTTTGATTGTCATAGAAAAAGAAAGGGCAGGGTACGACCGACTGGGGATGCGCGCTATTGCGCGCACCGCAGGCGGGCGAAGCCCGCCCTAGACTTGTTTAATGGACACTTAATAACCAAGCAAAGAATGCCTTTAATGCCTTCCTTTACGCGACACGCTACCGTTAACATATGTACGAAGATACAAATCAAGCAATGCATTAAGCGCTTTATCGGGGGCATCATGCTTCTGTGGGCTACGAAGTTTAGAAAGTAGGTTGCACAAAAATTTTGCTGTTAATTTAATGATCAAAACATCATGCGATTTATACATCTCTCGCATCCAGTCCAGTTCTTTTTCTTTTGCAAGGTTTGTCTCTTCATCGCGATTAATGATGAAACCAACCTTTCCATACTCCTTGGTAAGATAGGAAAGCATTTGGCGATATTCACCAGAACTCAATCCGATATAGTTTTTTACTTCAAATATAACTTGTCTTGAAGTGTAGTCTTCATAGATACGGCGCCATACCGGTGTTTCTCCTAAATTTGTTGCTACTATATCTCTTCTCTGTACCGCATCTTTGTTAGGATGTAGCTCGGCATTACGCAAAGCCCCGGCAAAAACAATTTTTATTGCTCTGAGACACCACTCTTCAAACTCATTGAATCCGTCAACTCCTACTGGTATCGATTCGAGTTGCGAGATCACTCTACCAATCTCCTTGATGCGCTGTTCTGGAGTTGAAGAAGCCACATCTATATCGTATTCATCATAAATTTCTTCCGCTTCTTCTGGGTTAAGCGCATCTCTTGTTAAATTAAGTGCCATCCAATAGCACGGATGAATCAGAATCTTTCCGGCATCCTCGAATTCCTTATTTGGATCTTTGCCATCATGACAAAAAACAAAGCTTCCTGACGTCTCGTCAAATATCCCAATAAACCCTATTCGATAAAGATCACGCAATACATCGATAGGGCTTTGCAGAATAGCCAGTTGCTGTTGAATTTTTTGATCATATGTATCTTCTCTCAGCACTTTATCAATGATGCTAATAGCCTCTCTCACTAGCATCTCTGGATTTTTATGAGTAAATATTTTTGTAAATAGACTTAACCCTGGAAATATTGTGGAGTACTCTTTCTCTAAATCATCCAAGCGGTTCTTGGAAATAGTCTTTGCTGTTGCATCAATGTCAGCATCAATGATTTGCGTTCTTTCTTGCTGCCCTGCATTTAAGAAAGCATCATTTAATAAAATCAAAAGATCACGAGGACGATATAGAGTTAGCCGAAGACATTTTCGGAATCCCTCTTTATTCTGCAAGTCTCTAGCTACGCAGGCATTCCAAATTCGATTAGTATTTTCTTGATCTAACGAAAATACTTTCTTTAATCGGTTTGTGACCAAGTTAAATAGGCCATACTCGTCCCAGTGCAACCTAATTACCTGCCCCTCGATGTTTCTTGAAAAATCTGGATCATATTTTGCGACTGCCCGAAAGACATTGTCCCTCAAAAAAATCACAATTCTTACTCCAGTTAGCTTGGAATTGAGATCAATTACAGCTTGAACGAGACCATTAATCAGTCCAATTCCTGTTGCATCAGGCTCGTAACCTTCATCAAGCCGGTCTACCAAAATCACTATTGATTTTTTTGTTATATCAAGCGCTTTCTTGACAGCATCTTCTACCTCGTTAATCTCGAGAGATTGAGCTAGATCGCTAACACTTGATTCAACATCTACTGATGGATTGAGAACTCCCCTCAATTTTTCCTTTAGACGCGCGCAAAAGCCATAGCGATTTTGACGCCACTTCTTCAGGTGACTTTCTAGGAAGTCGGCAGTCTCAGAGCCTTTATATTTAAAATGAGAAGACAGAGCGTATGTTATCTCCATCATGAATGCATATCGCCATGCAATGCGTGAGCCTGCACGAATAATCCTAAACTCATCGCCAAATAGTTTAACAAGAGGGCGGATGCCAATAATCTGGTCTTCATCAGCAGCCAAGTGAATTACGATTGTTTTATCAACTTTCTGATAATGCTGTTCCAACTTATAGGCCAACGCACTTTTTCCTGTGCCTCGACGACCAACCACGATTGTTCGATCAGATGATTCCAAAAGTGTTTTATAGTCTGGTGTCTCGTAAAACACCGTTTCAAGCATCTTGGTGTCCGCTTCCGCCCTAACGTCACCAAGAATATTTGCTCTTTGAACCATGCGCCCTCCGCATCATCTATATCACTTGCAGCATTCCATCAATATTATTAGCTCGTTTAAGCAGGCCGACCACTCGCCACTTTTTTACGAAGGAATAAACATAGTCAGACAATTGGGTGTTTTATAGAGCTGGATCATTTTATAGCTATTTTTTATTAACCTAGAATAATCTTGAAATAAATTCCTATTTGCTTCTAATAAACGGTCTACTAATAGTCTACTAACCAAAAAACAAAAGACCTACATTTCTGTAAGCCTTTGTTTATTTGGTGGGCCCTCGCGGACTTGAACCGCGGACCAAAGGATTATGAGTCCTCTGCTCTAACCAACTGAGCTAAGGGCCCGTGAACGATCAACCTTCGCTGTCGAGGAAGCTCTTGAGCTTCTCGGAACGCGACGGGTGGCGCAGTTTGCGCAGAGCTTTTGCTTCGATCTGGCGAATGCGTTCGCGGGTAACGTCGAACTGTTTGCCGACTTCTTCCAGCGTGTGGTCGGTATTCATTTCGATGCCGAAACGCATGCGTAGCACCTTGGCTTCGCGCTGGGTCAGGCTGTCGAGAATGTCCTCGGTCGCGCCGCGCAGGCTCTCGTAAATGGCAGCGTCAATCGGCACGGCGGTGTTCGAGTCTTCGATGAAGTCGCCGAGGTGCGAATCGTCGTCATCACCCACCGGTGTTTCCATCGAGATCGGCTCTTTGGCGATCTTCAAAATTTTGTGGATTTTGTCTTCCGGCATTTCCATCTTGATCGCCAGCGTCGCGACATCCGGCTCCAGCCCGGTCTCCTGCATGTACTGGCGGGAGATGCGGTTCATCTTGTTGATGGTTTCGATCATGTGCACCGGGATACGGATGGTGCGCGCCTGATCGGCGATGGAGCGGGTGATCGCCTGGCGGATCCACCAGGTAGCATAGGTGGAGAATTTATAGCCTCGGCGGTATTCGAACTTGTCCACCGCCTTCATCAGGCCGATGTTGCCTTCCTGGATCAGGTCGAGGAATTGCAGGCCGCGGTTGGTATATTTCTTGGCGATGGAGATCACCAGGCGCAGGTTGGCTTCGATCATGTCGCGTTTGGCACGGCGCGCCTTGGCTTCGCCGTTGGTCATCTGCTTGTTGATCTCCTTCAGGTCGCGAATCGGGATGCCGACGCGCTGTTGCAAATCAAGCAGGCGTTTCTGTTGTTCGATAATAGCGTGCTGATGGCGCGCCAGTGTTTCGCAATAAGGCTTTTTCGTTTTAAGTTCCTGTTCCACCCATTGCAGATCGTCTTCGTTGCCAGGGAAGGTTTTGATGAAATGCGGGCGCGGCATTTTGCTCTTCGCCACGCATAATTCCTGGATGCCGCGTTCGCTACGGCGCACTTCTTCAACCAGGCCGCGCATCGTATCGCACAGTGCATCCACTTGCTTCGCGGAGAAGCGGAAATTCATCAATTCTTCGGAAATGCCAGACTGGTATTTATCGTACTGTTTGCTGCGATAGCCATGTTTTTCATAAGCCTTGCCCATTTTTGCGAACAAGTCGGCGATTATGGCAAAACGCGCCAGCGCATCGGCTTTCAGTTGCGCCAGATTGGCAGCAGCAGCAGCAGCGACCGCTTCTTCGTCCTCTTCATCGTTGGAGGAATTGCTGGCGGTTTCCTCTTCTTCCTCTTCCTCGTCGCCATCCGCGCCGATGACTGCTTCATCTTCCGAATCTACAAAACCGTCAATCAGTTCGTCGATGCGCAACTGGTCGTTCTCAATTTTCGCAGCCAGCGACAGGATCTCGGCAATCGTGGCGGGGCACGCGGAAATCGCCTGAATCATATGCTTCAGGCCTTCTTCAATGCGCTTGGCAATCTCGATTTCTTTTTCGCGGGTGAGCAACTCGACCGTACCCATTTCGCGCATGTACATGCGCACCGGGTCGGTGGTGCGTCCGAATTCAGAGTCAACAGTGGACAGCGCGGCTTCGGCCTCTTCGGCGGCATCTTCGTCGGCTACCACCGGTGTGGTATCCGTCATGATCAGCGTCTCGGCATCGGGAGCGACATCGCACACCGAAATACCCATGTCGTTGATCATGCTCACCACGCCCTCAATTTGCTCGACTTCGAGCATATCCGGCAAATGATCGTTGATTTCCGCGTAGGTCAGGTAGCCGCGCTCCTTGCCTAGTACGATCAATGCTTTCAACCGTGTGCGCCGTGCCTCGTTATCCTGTTGTGGATCGATAATCGGCTGCAGGACAGTTTCAGCTTGTTTTTTATCCTGCTTTTTCTTGATGTTAGATTTTGACATATTCAAAATTCCCAATTGCGGTTGCTTAATGCCTGTAAGGTTTTAATCTAATAAGAGGCTGGAGAAAAGCGGAGAATTATACTCGATTCCGTCGAGATTTTTACCAAGGGTGTTGACGCTGGTCTAAAAATGACCAAATAAGCCTGTTTGTACCGAGTTTGGAATCGAGCGGAGGGTTGGCGAACTACATCACCACCAAGGGGTAGGCGAAATTGGCAGAATGCCAGTGGGCGCAATTATCTTGCTGATTCCAGCCCTTTGCAATTGCGTTATTGGAAGAGGCTGAAGCTGAAGCTGGACAGGCAGTGCGTGCACTGCTAGTCTGTTCGGGCTTTCATTCTCCCTGTGTATCATGTTGCGAGAACTGCACTTATTCCTCACTGCCGTACAATTTTTCACGCGCATCCCGGTGCCTGCGTGGGTCGGACATTCCGCGCAGCAGCTCGACCAGGCAGTGCGCTATTTTCCTCTGGTCGGTATCTGTGTCGGCGCTCTGGTCGCTGCCGTGCTGTGGCTGGGGGTGCTAGTGCTCCCGCTGTCGCTGGCGGTGGTGCTGAGCATTGCGGCGGGCATCCTCATCACTGGCGCATTCCACGAAGACGGCCTGAGCGATTTCGCCGACGGCATGGGCGGCGGCCACAGCAAGGAAAAAGTGTTGGCGATCATGAAGGACTCGCGTGTCGGCGCTTACGGTGTGATCGCCCTCGTACTGGTGCTGCTGCTGAAGTACCAGGCGTTGCTGGCGCTGTGTGGTGCACAATCGCTGTCGTTTGCCGTCGCCGCGCTGATCGCTGCGCACACCATCAGCCGTTTGATGGCCGCCAGCATTATCCTGACTCAGCGCTACATCCGCGATGACGACAGTGCGCGTGCCAAATCCGCCGCACAACTCAGCACCGCCAGTTTTTCGATCGCGCTGCTCACCAGTATCGCAACACTCGGCATCCTATCCGCCGCAGGCGCGCATATCACTGTGATGTTCGCCGCTGTTGGCGCTGCAATCCTGATGCGCGCATACCTTGCATGGCGGCTACAAACGCGGCTGGGCGGCTACACCGGCGATTGTCTCGGCGCAGTACAGCAGCTCAGCGAGTTGGCTTTCTACATGGGCTTGCTGGCTGCCCTCTGAATGTAAATGCAAACCCTGTGTCTGATCCGCCACACAAAGCCAGACATTGCACCCGGTATCTGCTACGGGCAAATGGACATCGGCCTAGCAGGTAGTTTCAAGGAGGAAGCAAGCAATGTTTTGCACTATTTGCCGCCACTGGAACTCATCATTACTTCACCGCTGCTGCGCGCCAGTCGGCTGGCTGAGTATCTGGCACAAGAACAGCGCTGCGAGCTGCTGGTTGATATGCGCCTGATGGAGAAGCACTTTGGCTCATGGGAAGGCAAGGCGTGGAGCGACATCGCGCGCAATGAGATCGATGCTTGGGCCGACGACATTATGGGCTACGCCCCGCCGGGAGGCGAGTCTGCGCAGCAGATGATGTGGCGCGTGCAGACCTTGTTGCGCGATGTGGCGCAACTGCCGCAGCAGAATATTGCGCTGATCGCACACGGCGGCAGTATTCGCGCGCTGCTGGCGCAGATCGCGAATATATCGCTGGTGAATACGCTGGATTGGAAGATGGAGTATGGGGCGATGATCTGTGTGCGGAATTGCCGGTCTGCCACAAGAGTAGTAAGCATTAATTGTTGCGGTTGATTCTTGAATTTGCCCCGCAGTATATTGTTCAGCACGGCATCTTTGAAGAGATGTATTACTATTACCCCAATAAATTACCCCAATAAAAAAGTTGCCAAAGGGTTAAACGCTAAAAATGGTTTTGACGAAACCGGATATTTATGTATAATCCGCGCCTTCGCAAAAACCGCAGTCAATCGAGGTTGTTATGTACGCAGTCATTAAAACCGGTGGTAAGCAATATCGCGTTACAAACGGTGAAACTTTAAAAGTTGAAATCATTCCCGGCGACGTGGGCAGCGCAATTGTGCTGGACAAGGTGCTGATGGTGGCCGATGGCGACAAGCTGAACGTGGGCAAGCCGTTGCTGGCTGGCGCTTCCGTGCAGGCGACCATCGTGTCGCATGGCCGTGGCGACAAGATACGCATTTTCAAGATGCGCCGCCGCAAGCACTACCAGAAGAATCAGGGCCATCGCCAAAACTATACCGAAATCCGCATCGACGGCATTTCTGCTTAAATTCCGGGCTTAAAGCGTAATTCTGTAAGGAGCACATAACATGGCATCAAAAAAGGGCGGCGGCAGTACCAGTAACGGACGCGACTCACACTCAAAACGCCTTGGCGTGAAAAGCTATGGCGGCGAATTGATCAATGCGGGCAGCATCATCGTGCGCCAGCGCGGCACCGAATTCCACCCCGGCGATAACGTCGGCATGGGCAAGGATCATACGTTGTTTGCCAAGATCACCGGTAAGGTAGTGTTCGCCATCAAGGGCGCGCAGCAGCGCAGGACGGTTTCCATCGTCGCTGCCTGACACCCGAACTCTCCCGCGAGGAGAGGGTGACGGTTATGAACAGAATAGCTGTCGCGCCAACTGGCGCAAATGGGCCCTACCGCAAGGTGGGGCTTTGTTATTTGCGGAACGGAATATAATTCCACTTGCCTTTCAGAGCGATAATGACCAGTAGGGTGCATTCCATGCACCGATAGCAATGGTGCATGAAATGCACCTTACGATTGATGGGCAAAACACCATGAGCGAAAACATCATCCCGATTGCTTACGACCATCCCGGTTGCCCGATTGGCGCGGCATGGGCGAAAGCCCCGCATGAACCGGATGTGCAGAGCAAGCCCGAGCTGGTCGCCCGCATCAAGCACATGTTGCGTGAGCAGGATGCGGTGCTGGTGGCGCACTATTACGTGCATTCGGACTTGCAGGACTTGGCAGAGGCTACCGGCGGCATCGTCTCCGATTCGCTGGACATGGCCAATTTCGGCCATCAGCATCCGGCGAAAACCATCGTGGTCGCCGGGGTGCGCTTCATGGGCGAGACCGCGAAGATACTGAACCCGGAAAAACGCGTGCTGATGCCGGATCTGGAGGCGGAGTGCTCGCTCGACCTGGGTTGTCCGGCGGACGAGTTCAGCGCATTCTGCGACGCGCATTCCGACCGCACCGTGGTGGTGTATGCCAACACCAGCGCGGCGGTGAAGGCGCGCGCCGACTGGATGGTGACCAGCTCGATCGCATTGCCCATCGTCAAACACCTCAAGGAGCAGGGTCAAAAGATACTCTGGGCGCCAGATCGCCATCTGGGCGATTACATCCGGCGGCAGACCGGTGCGGACATGCTGCTGTGGCAAGGTTCGTGCATGGTGCACGACGAGTTCAAGGCAAGCGAATTAGCGGCGCTCAAGGCGCAACACCCCAACGCCAAGGTGCTGGTGCATCCCGAATCGCCTGCGGCGGTGATCGCGCTGGCGGACGTGGTTGGCTCCACCACGCAGATCATCAAGGCGTCGCAGCAACTCGACGCCAGCGAATTCATCGTCGCGACCGACAACGGCATCCTGCACAAGATGCGCGCCTTGTCGCCGCAAAAAGTATTCATCGAGGCACCTACCGCCGGGCAGGGGGCGACCTGCAAGAGTTGCGCGCATTGCCCGTGGATGGCGATGAACGGCCTGCTCAACCTCGCCGAAGTGCTGGAGACGGGAAAGAACGAGATTCTTGTCGATCCGGCGATCATCCGGCGCGCCGCGCTGCCGATCCGGCGTATGCTGGATTTCGCCAGGCAGGCCGATCTGCCGATGCGTGGCATCGGCAACGCTTAACGTGAAACGTGAAACAACGAACGATTCGCAACACCGTAGGGGCGCGATTCATCGCGTCCTTGGGCGCAATAAATTGCGCCCCTACATTGGTTTATCATCAGGGACAGCAACTTCGCCATACCCGTTAGCGAAAACATGCTGAAAATCGCTACCTACAACATTCACAAGGGTTTTTCACATTTTAACCGCCGCGTGGTGCTGCACGAGCTGCGCGACCGCTTGCGCGAGCTGGATGCCGATATCGTATTTTTGCAGGAAGTGCAGGGCGAACATACGAGCCATGCCGAGCGTTATCATAACTATCCCGACGGCGCGCAGCATGAATTCATCGCGGGAGAAATCTGGCCGTATTGCGTCTATGGCAAGAACTCGGTGTATGAGGCGGGGCATCATGGCAACGCGATACTCAGCCGCTTCCCGATTGTAAAATCGCTCAATATGGATGTTTCCGCGCATCGCTTTGAAAGCCGCGGGCTGTTGCACTGCGAGATTGGCCTTGAAGAGCGGCGCGTGCATTGCGTGTGCGCGCATTTCGGCCTGTTCGCCAAAGGTAAACAGGCGCAAACCAGTGCCTTGATCGAGTATGTGCGCAACGAAATCCCGCCCGATGTGCCCCTGATCATCGCGGGCGATTTCAACGATTGGCGCAACCGGATGAGCCGGGAAATGTCCGGCGAACTGGGCATGCATGATGTGTTTCATCTGCATGGCGGGAGGCTCGCGCGCAGCTATCCGGCCGCACTGCCGCTGCTGCGCCTAGACCGCATTTATGTGCGCGGCTTCACCGTGCTGCATAGCCATGTGCATGCTGGCGGGAATTGGCAGCGCCTCTCCGATCACGCTGCGCTTTCCGCGCAACTGAAAAGCCTATGACCAGTGTTCATCAGGTGGCCGGGAACCGGTTGATGCTGTTGCAAAACGGTGCGGCATTTTTTCCGCAATTGTGCGCCGATATTGATGCCGCGCAGCATTCGGTCTATCTGGAAACCTATATTTTCGCTGCCGACGAAACCGGGCGCCTGATCGCGGATGCCTTGCAGCGCGCCGCCGCGCGCGGGGTGAAGGTGCGCGTATTGCTGGACGGTTTCGGCTCGGCGGATCTGCCGCAGCACTGGGTGGATGAATTGCGCGCTGCAGGGGTCGAGGCGCAATGGTTCCGGCGCGAGGTTTCCCCTTTTACGTTGCGCCGCAGCCGGAAGCGTCGCCTGCTCCGCATGCACCGCAAGCTGGCGGTGATGGACGGCGAGGTGGCTTTCGTCGGGGGCATCAACATCATCGACGATATCCCCGAATACGGCGATTTCATCATGCCGCGGCTGGACTATGCGGTACGCGTACAGGGTGCGGCAACCAGCGAGATGCATGCGGCGATGCGACGTTTGTGGGGGCTGGTGTTGTGGGCCAATTTCCGCAGGCGCGGCAAGGAGATCAGGCGGTTTGCTTTGGAAAAGGCGGAGCATGCCGTCACGCCGGATTTTATTTTTTTGCTGCGTGATAATTTGCGCCATCGGCGCGATATCGAGCGCGCCTATCTGAAGGCTATTGCTGGCGCGCAACGTGAAATCATCATCGCCAATGCCTACTTTTTGCCCGGGCGCGTTTTTCGCCGCGCCTTGAAACGTGCGGCGCGGCGCGGTATTCGCGTGGTATTGCTGCTGCAAGGCCATGTGGAATACCGTTTGCAACACTATGCGACGCATGCGCTCTATGACCAACTGCTGGCAGCAGGCGCGGAGATTTATGAGTATCAAGCCAGTTATATGCACGCCAAGGTTGCCGTAGTGGATGGGCAGTGGGCAACTGTGGGCTCGTCCAATATTGACCCGTTCAGCTTGCTGTTGGCGCGCGAGGCGAATCTCGCCATACGGGATACCGGATTTGCCGACGAGCTGCGCGCAAGCTTACTGGTCGCGATCGACAACGATTCGGTACGTATCGGGAATGAATACCTCGGGACGCGCAATTTCTTTAGCCGCCTTGTTGCGCGCCTCAGTTACGGTGCTATGCGCCTGTTGATCGGAATGCTGGGATATCGCAGGCATGGCTCGTAAGCAGGCGCAGTTCTTTTGCGCAATGAGCGGCTATAATACTTTTTGATAATTGTCACCGCTTTAACATGCAAGCTTCCACGCACCCCGATACCCACAAAGACCACCGCAGCGATTGGCAGACCCTGCGCTCCCTGCTGCCTTATCTCTGGGAATTCAAATGGCGCGTGGCGGTCGCGTTGATCCTGCTGGTGCTGGCCAAGCTCGCCAATGTATCCGTCCCGCTGGTGCTCAAGGAGATTATCGACGCATTGGACAAGCCGCAGGCGGCACTGGTGGTGCCGGTATTCCTGATTATTGGCTATGGCGTGTTGCGCCTGCTCAGCACACTGTTCGGCGAAATGCGCGATGCGGTATTCGCCAAGGCTACGCAACGCGCGATCCGGCGCGTGGCCTTACAGGTGTTCGAGCATCTGCACAGCCTGAGTTTGCGTTTTCACCTTGACCGGCAAACCGGCGGGGTATCGCGCGACATCGAACGCGGCACGCGCGGCATCGGTTTTCTGCTGAATTTCATGCTGTTCAATATCCTGCCTACCCTGCTGGAAATCTTCCTGGTGGCTGCAATCCTGATCAGCAAATACAACATCTGGTTCGCGGTGATCACGTTTGTCACCTTGCTGATGTATGTCGCGTTCACCCTGTTTGTCACCGAGTGGCGCATGGTGGTGCGCCGCTCGATGAACGATCTGGATTCCAAGGCGAATAGCCGCGCCATCGACAGTCTGTTGAATTATGAAACGGTGAAGTATTTCGGCAACGAACAATATGAAGCGCGGCGTTACGACGAGAATATGCAGCATTGGGAAGTCGCGGCGGTGCGCAATACCACTTCGCTGGCCTACCTGAATGCGGGACAAAGTTCCATTGTCGCCGTCGGCATCACCGCCCTGATGCTGCTGGCCGCAGACGGGATGGTGAAGGGGACGATGACGCTGGGCGATGTGGTGCTGGTCAATGTTTTCATGATCCAGTTGTACATGCCGCTGCATTTTCTCGGCTACGTGTATCGCGAAATCCGTCACGCGTTGGCGGACATGGAGAAAATGTTCAGCCTGTTGCGCGAGCACCGCGAAGTCGCCGATGCACCGGGCGCGCAGGCCTTGTCGGTGGGCAAGGCGGAGGTGCGGCCACGACACGGTGCGGCGGAGCCGTCTGGTGCGGGAGTGGCCGCATCGCACCTCCTCCCGCAAACGGCTGGCTGTGCCAGTAACGTGTCGGAGGTGCGGTTTGATCAGGTCAGTTTCGGTTATGCGCCGGACCGGCAGATTCTGTTCGATGTGAGTTTTTCTATCCCGGAAGGGCACACCGTCGCGGTGGTCGGGGCGAGCGGGGCGGGCAAGTCCACGTTGTCGCGCCTGCTGTTTCGCTTTTACGACGCACAGCAGGGGCGCATCCTCATCAACGGCCAGGATATCCGTTCGGTGACGCAAAGCAGTCTGCGTGCGGCAATCGGCATCGTGCCGCAAGACACCGTGCTGTTCAACGATACGATCTACTACAACATCGCCTATGGCCGCCCCGAGGCGACGCGCGAAGAGATCATCGCCGCCGCGCAGGCCGCGCACATCCATGACTTTGTCGAATCGCTGCCGCAGGGTTATCAGAGCATGGTAGGAGAGCGCGGCCTGAAGCTGTCCGGCGGCGAGAAGCAGCGCGTGGCGATCGCGCGCGCCATCCTGAAAAACCCGGCGATATTAATTTTCGACGAAGCGACTTCCGCGCTCGACTCAAAATCGGAAAAGGCGATCCAGGCCGAGTTGCATGCGATTGCGCAAAATCGCACCACGCTGATCATCGCGCATCGCCTGTCTACTGTGGTGGATGCCGACCAGATACTGGTAATGGACAAGGGACGCATCGTCGAACGCGGTTCGCACCGGGAATTACTGGCGCAGAACAAATACTATGCGCAGATGTGGAATCTTCAGAAGCAGGTAGAGAATATTCATTCTGGATATTGATTTATATCGATATTCGTGTATGCTGCAAAATAAGTAGAAGGTTCAAGGGGGAGATTGTTCGTGAAAAAAACACTGCTGATTTGTCTGCTGTTCGGGCAAATGTTGCTAGCTCATGCTGGAGAGCATGACGCAAAACGCGCCGCATTTAAACCGGGACGTATTCAGGCTCAGGCCGACGCAATATCCAATAATGGTTCCACACCCAGGCTGCATTCCGCCATTGCCCTGATTTACGATCAGCAGACACAGCTTCCGCTGTACACCAAAAACCCCGATGCGCTTGCCCCCATAGCGTCCATTACCAAGTTGATGACGGCGATGGTAGTGCTGGATGCGCAACAGCCGCTGGATGAAGAAATCAAGATTGATGTGGCAGACATCGATACGCTCAAGGGTACGCGTTCGCGTCTTCGCATCGGGATGCCTTTCAAACGCAGCGAACTGCTCAGGCTGGCGTTGATGGCTTCGGAAAACCGTGCCGCCGCCGCTTTGGCGCGCACTTATCCGGGAGGGTACAACGCCGCAATTGCGGCAATGAACGATAAGGCACACGAACTTGGGATGCAAAATACCCGGTTCCTCGATTCCGCCGGATTAAACAGCAATAATGTTTCGACCGCACACGATCTGGTCAAGATGGTTTCGGCAGCAAGCAACTACCCTTTGATACATCAATATACGACTGCCGCATCGCACTCCGTGGACGGGTGGAGAGGGCGCGGAATGCGGTTTGTCAATACCAACCCTTTGGTCAAGAATGCATCATGGGATATCGGCGTGAGCAAAACCGGCTACATCAGTGAGGCGGGGCGCTGTCTGGTAATGGAGGCGGTAATCAACCAGCGTTCTGTGATTATTGTATTGCTCGATTCCTGGGGCAAAAGCACCCGTATCGGCGATGCCAACCGCATCAAGAAGTGGATGGAAAGCAATAATACACGCGTCCACATGACCGCACGCAGCTAAGCTGCGCAACTTCTCGGGTAAAAGTCGCATCGAGCTTTGTTGTTTTGCTCTGAAACAGTCGCGACTTGATCTGACAGTTACCCGATTTGATCGAAGTGACTGTCAGTTCATATTCAGCTATTCAATGTGGTGATTTTATCGTGCCACACCTCCCTTCCGTCAATCAAAGTTTGCATCGGGGTGCGCCCACAACCCATCTTGCCTTGATGGGGGCGGTCATTGCTGCACTCCGCCACCCAGCTATCCAGATCGGCTTGCAGCTCTTCGATTGAGCGGTAAATCTTGCGCCGGAACGCAACCTGGTAGAACTCTTGCAGGATGGTCTTGTGGAAGCGCTCGCAGATGCCGTTGGTCTGCGGGTGGCGCACTTTGGTCTTCGTATGTTCGATGTCATTCAATGCCAGATACAGCTGGTAGTCATGTGATTCCGGCTTGCCGCAATACTCCGTGCTCCGATCAGTCAGAATTCGGACTATACCCATCCCTTGCTCGGCAAAGAACGGCAGCACTAGGTCATTGAGCAGATCGGCTGTGGTAATGGGAGTCTTGGTGGTGTATAGCTGGACACCCTTATCTTGCCGCACGTCAATGGCGATTGTATGCAGTTGTTCCTCGATGAGGTGGCGGCACGACACCCCGATGACCGCATTGTCATGGTGCTGGACGGTGCGGGACGGCATCAGAGGCAGGAATTGGCACCGCCCGAAAACCTGCGCCTGCTCAAGCTGCCGCCCTATTCACCAGAGTTCAATCCGGTCGAACATCTATGGGATGAGCTGCGCGAAAAATCTTTCCACAACCTTGTCTTCGATAGCATTGATGCGTTTGAGGGGCACCTCGAATCTGCATTGCGCGAAATGGAAAATGACCTCGCTCGCGTTCGATCCATCGTCGCATGGACATGGATAATTAAGTGAGGTAAACCCCCGGCTCTGCCGGGGGACTCCAAAAGTTTGACTTATACAGCGGTCATGCGAATTTGGCGATGATTGCTGTAGCTCC
>MGWP01000062.1:17236-36686 GCA_001801055.1 Gallionellales bacterium GWA2_55_18
GCGGCTCATGGTTTTATCAGCCCCCTTTGAGGGACTCACCCAATAAGCCCCCGGCTTTGCCGGGGGTAATTTAACTAAATTACTTGTAAATTAGAAATGGAATAACCCCACCCTTTGGCAAGGCCTTACTGTCAGATTAAGCCTGAACTACTACAATTTAACAAGGCGTGGATTATTTCAAACCAAGCACGTCCTGCATGTCGTAAAGGCCTGCCGGGTTGGATTTCAGATATCTTGCGGCGCGCAGCGCGCCCAATGCAAAAGTGGCGCGACTGCTGGCTTTGTGGGTGATTTCGATGCGTTCGCCGGTACCGGCAAACAGCACGGTATGGTCGCCGACGATGTCGCCGCCGCGCACTGTGGCGAAGCCGATGGTGGAAGGGTCGCGTTCGCCGGTTACGCCTTCGCGGCCATAGACCGCGCATTGCGCAAGATCTCGCCCCAGCGTGCGTGCCACCACTTCGCCCATACCCAGCGCGGTGCCGGACGGTGCATCCACTTTGTGGCGGTGGTGCGCTTCGATGACTTCGATATCGTAGCCGTGCGCCAGTACACGCGATGCGGTTTCCAGCAGTTTGAACACCAGATTCACGCCAACACTCATATTGGGAGCGAACACGATGCCGACTTGTTGCGCCGCCGCGCCGAGTTGCGCCTTTTGCTGCGCGTTAAAACCGGTCGTGCCGATCACCATGTTTACACCCAGTTTTCGGCAGATATCGAGGTGATGCAGCGTGCCTTCCGGGCGGGTGAAGTCGATCAGCACGTCCGCGCCTTGCAGGACAGCTTGAGCATCCGCGCTGATTTTTACACCGCAGGGCGCACCGAACAGTTCCCCGGCATCCTTGCCGAGCAGTGGGCTGCCGCCGTGTTCCAGCGCGGCGTACAACATCAGATCATCGGCTTGCGCCACACCTTCCAGCAGGGCGCGTCCCATGCGTCCGCCACTGCCGGCGATGGCGATTTTGATTTTGCTCATCATGTTTCCCCTAGTAAATCGTTCTACTTTGGGAGCCTCAAGAAATTCGGAGTTCGCCCAAATGCAAGGCGCGAATAAAATTGCGCCGCGCCGCATATGTTTTATATGCAAGCAAGAAATTTTCTCCGCAACACAGCAGTTGGGATGAAATCCGTATTTTTAAGGTTCCCATTACTTCATAGCCTGCTCGGCAACAATCAACCACGCATCTCCGGTTTTCTCAAGCAGCAACGTTTTGCGCGTGCGATCTTTGTGTGAATCGGAGCGGAAATCCTGCATAAAGGTTGCGCTGGCATGGCTGTCGTCGTGCAGCTTGATTTTCAACTCACTGACTTTCACCGCAATAGAATGCGCCTTGCCGATACGTTCCTTGCGCTGCGTCTCCCACGCCGCCTTGTCTATCTCTTTTGGCTTGAATGTCGCGCCGTAGCTGTCCAGATATTTGCCGGTATCGCGCGCCGACCACGCATCAGCCCAATGTTTGATCGCATCCTGCACGGCCTGCTGGTTAGCGCTTACTGGCCGCGCATCGGCTTTTGCCAAATCATCTGCCTGGGCTTTAGCCTTGGTCTTGACCGCTTTCCCGGCTTGTTCTCCGGCAATCAGCCAACGGCCGGACTGGTTGACCAACTGTAGCGTTTTTTCAACCTGGTCGCGGTAGTTATCGGAGCGGTAGTCCTGCGTAAACGAAACTGTCGCGTGGTTGTCGTCCTCCATGCTGACATTGATATCGCTCAACGCAACCTCGATGGCTTTTGGTTTGCTGATGCGATCGAGGCGCTGCGCTTCCCAGGCCTCGCGGCTCATGCCGCCCGGCTTGAATTCAGCGGTATAAGCGGCCAGATAGTCGCGGGCATTTTTGGCCGACCATGCCGTAGCCCATCCTTGCACACTCTTCAACACATCAGCTTCCGGTTCGACCTTGACCGCTGGCTTGGATGCCGTCGGCTCGGTAGCCTGTTTTTCAATCACCGGCGCGGTTTCCACCGTCTTGCCATCGTCGATTTTCACCAGATTATCGCCATCGAAATGCAGCGTCAGGCGCTGTTTTTCAACGACCTCACCGTGGTGCTCCAAACGATAGACATAATCCCATCGGTTGCCGTGAAACGCGTCGTTGATCATCGGTGTGCCCAGCACATAGTGCACTTGCGATTTCTGCATCCCCAGCTTCAGTTTTTCGCGCATCTCCGGCGTGATGTAATTGCCTTGGCGGATGTCCATTTTGTATGGAGCCAACAACGTGCCGGACGGCATAGACGGCATGGAAAAGTCGCTGCATGAAGCCAGCAAAACGGAGGTCAAAATCAGTTTGGTGCGCATAGTCGTATTCCTGTCTTCTCGTAATTCCAATCAACACCGCGGGGGCGAGATTTATCGTACCCTGAACTATCAGAAGGGCGCGATAAATCTCGCCACTACCCGAACCTACAGGTTTCAACTGCTTTATTCCGGATCAAAACCGCCGCATGATACCTCAAGCGGCCACGCCCAACATCTCCGCCGCATGCTTGCGTGTCGTCTCGGTGATCTTCACGCCGCCTAACATGCGCGCAATTTCCTCGACGCGCTGCCCGCCATCCAGCACGGCGATATGGCTCAGTGTGACACCGTTTTCCGCCGCCTTGCTCACTTGCCACTGGTGGTCGGCGGCGGCGGCAACCTGCGGCAAATGCGTCACGCACAGCACCTGATAATCCTTGCCCAATTTTTTGAGCAAATGCCCGACGATTTCCGCGACGCGTCCGCCGATGCCGCTGTCCACCTCGTCAAAGATCAGTGTCGGCACGCTGGCGACCTGGCTCGCGGCAACCTGGATGGCGAGACTGATGCGCGACAATTCGCCGCCCGATGCGACTTTGGTCAGGCTGCGCACCGGCACACCGGGATTGGCGGCGACCTGAAACTCTATCGTCTCCAGCCCACAAACATTCCCATCAGCCAATGGCAGGAGCGCCACGGCGAAACTGCCGCCCTGCATCGCCAGTGTCTGCATCGCCTCGGTGATTTCGCGTGCCAATTTATCGGCTGCTTTTTTGCGCGTCGTTGTTAATTTCCGCGCCGCTGCCAAGTAGTTTTGCTGGGTGGATTTTTCCTGCTGTTCCAGTGCGGCCAGATCGGCATCCCCGCCCAGCTCCGCCAAGCGAGCCATGATGCGCTGCAAGGTTTCATCCAGTTGTTCTGGCGCGACGCGGTGTTTGCGTGCGGCATCCATCACGTCCTGAATGCGTTGTTCCTGTTCATGCAAGCGCTGCGGATCGGTATCCAAGCGCTGCTGGTAATGGCGCAATGCATACACCGCCTCCTGCAGCTCGGCCTGCGCACTTTCCAGCATGCGCAATGTTTCACCCAGGCTGGCATCGTGCGCCATGCCATCGCGCAAGCGCGCCATCAGCGCGTTGAGTTGAGCGAGGCACGCGGTGTCCGCCTCGCTCAGGGTTTCGATGCCGAATGCCGCAGTTTCCAGCAGGCTTGCGGCATGGGCGAGGCGCGCGTAGTCGGCTTGCAGTTCTTGCCAATCGGCGGCGTTGAAACCCAGCCCTTCCAGCTCATCGCGCTGGAAGCGCAACAATTCGCGCTCGGCGGCCACTGCATCGGCATTTTCGCTGAGGCTGATGCGGCGGCGGCGCAAGGCTTGCCAATCGCGATACAGGGCTGCGACCTTTTCGGCATCGGCGGTCACGCCCGCATAACCATCCAGCAACGCACGTTGCGCATCGGGGCGCAGCAACGATTGATGAGCATGCTGGCCGTGAATATCGAGCAACTGTTCGCCCGCGTCGCGCATCTGTTGCAAGGTAGCGCTTCGCCCGTTGATAAACCCGCGCGAACGCCCATTGGCATCCAGTACGCGGCGTAACAGGCACACCCCATCATCGCCCGCCAGCTCTTGCTCGGACAGCCAAGCCTGCAAATGCGGCAACGCGGCGATATCAAACTCGGCGGCGATTTCAGCACGCTCGCAGCCATTGCGCACCATAGTTACGTCGCCGCGCTCGCCAAGCGCCAGCGACAGCGCGTCGATCAGGATGGATTTCCCCGCGCCGGTTTCGCCGGTCAAGGCGGTGAAGCCAGCGGAAAAATCCAGCTCAAGCGAGGAGACAATGACGAAATCGCGGATGGCCAGGAACTTCAGCATTTAGAGCGTCTGGTTCCAGAGCAGCTTCTCGCGCAGCGTATGGTAGTAGCTATGCCCCACCGGGTGCAGCAGGCAGGCAGGTTCGGGATGGCGTGTGACGATAATCTTGTCGTGCAACTGCAAGTCGTAGTTGGTGTGGCTGTCAAAGCGCACACTGATATCGCCGGTGCGGTGCATCAAAATTTCCAGCACCGACGAACTTTTTACCACGATAGGACGGTTGCTTAGTGTATGTGGGCATACCGGCACCAGTTCGAGTACATCCAGGCTGGGGTGCAAAATCGGGCCTCCGGCCGACATCGCATAAGCGGTCGAGCCGGTTGGCGTCGCTACGATCAGCCCGTCGGCGCGCTGATTGTAGAGATATTCGCCGTCGATACGCACTTCGAACTCGACCATACTGCTGATATGGTTGCGATGTACCACCACCTCGTTGAAGGCCAGCCCGCTGAACACTTCAACATCGTTGCGCAACACGCGTGCCGACAGCAACAAGCGCTGCTCGGTGACGAATTTTCCGTCCAGCATTGCCGCGATGCTGTCCTGCATGTTTTCCAATGTGAGGTCGGTGAGAAAGCCTAGCCTGCCTTGATTTATCCCGACCAGCGGCACTTGGTGTGGCGATAAAGTACGCGCGATGTTCAGCATGGTGCCATCGCCGCCGATCACTATAGCCAAGTCAACTGTGTTGGCCATCTCGTTCAGATTCATCGCCGGGTAAGGGTTGGATTCGATCTGCTCGGCAGTCAGGCTATCCACTACCACAGTCAGCCCCCGGGACGACAAAAACGCAGCCAAGCACAACAACGGCCCGGCGATTTCCGTAGCCTTGTGTTTACCGATCAGCGCGATGTTCTGGAAAGGGAATTTCATGGATGCGATTAAACCACATTGCCCAAGCAATGACAAAGCTGGCAGATTATGCTAATTGGCACAAGATAAAAGTTGCCGAAAAGTAGTCGCAACAAGGGATCGTTACCTCAAGTAGCAACGCGGGGTTGGATTCAACTCTGAAGTGAAATTCTTGTAAATGAAACCTTCAGAAACAGGTGCAGCTTAAACTGAAAGCCGTTTTCAAACTTCTCCGGTAACCACCAAGCTTGAGGAAACGATCCAATCCTTCGGTAACCTT
The DNA here is from genome assembly GCA_001801055.1 of Gallionellales bacterium GWA2_55_18. Classification (GTDB taxonomy): domain Bacteria; phylum Pseudomonadota; class Gammaproteobacteria; order Burkholderiales; family Gallionellaceae; genus Gallionella. Next base: position 22,487 of record MGWP01000062.1, read on the forward strand.
GTTATCTTGAGGCAACGCGGCAGTGCCTCCCCAAGGATACTGATTTAACTGACACCACTGATGAGCAAGTGCAAAGTGTGGTAAGTCGGCTTGACCGCTGTCCACGCAAAGTGCTTGGGGGGAGATCACCGCATGAAGTATTATTCGGGGGTGAAAATGCGCGACTCCAAGCCATCATTAGCTGTTGCACCCCGAACTTGAATCCGCGCTTTAATGAAAACAGGGAAAGCCAACAAAGGGAAAGAGAGAACATGAAAACCACAAAATTCAGGCGTGGCGTACGCGTTGTGCACAAGTCTCAAACCTACCATATTGACCGCCCGGTGCTGCTGATCGAAGATCAACGCGCCTTGGCGCAGATGGCTGAGGCGATGCTGCGCGATGAATGGGGATGCGAGGTAATGGTCGCGGCAAGTTTGGGCGAAGCCAGGCAATTGCTCGATGCTCACGGATCCGCATTCATTGCTGCGGTATGCGATTTGAATCTGCCCGACGCGCCTTATGGGGAAGTAATTGATCTGGTTAATAAGTATGGTGTTCCAGCCATCGCCCTGACCGGGGCTTTCGGCGAAGAATTGCGCAGCATGGTGACTAAAAAGGGTGTCGTCGATTATGTGCTCAAGGAAGGGATCAATTCGTACGAATATGTCGTTAACCTGGTTGGGCGGATACACAAAAATATCAGCATTAAGGTGCTGGTCGCAGATGATTCATTAAGCGCGCGCGCCGTGCTCAAACACATGCTGAGCGTGCAAGGCCTGAATGTGCTCATCGCAAAGGATGGGTATGAAGCAGTCGAAATTCTGGAACAGCATCCGGACATCAAGCTGGTTTTGGTGGATTACAACATGCCGAAAATGAACGGTTTTACATTCGTTCTGGAAGCGCGCAAAAGAATGGGCAAGGACCAATTGTCCATCATCGGCATATCGGGCGAGAACGGCGGGAATATTTCCGCACAATTCCTGAAGAATGGCGCAAATGACTTTATCGCCAAGCCTTATTCATATGAAGAATTGATTTGCCGCGTGACTCAGAATCTGGAAATGCTGGAAATGGTGGAATCCATCCAGAATATCGCCAACCGCGACTATCTGACCGGTATGTATAACCGCCGCTTCTTTTTTGACGAAGGCTATAACATCTACGAACATGCCAAGAATAGCGGCTCCAGTCTGTTTATCGCCATGATTGATGTGGATCATTTCAAGAAGGTTAACGATACATACGGCCATGATTGCGGAGATATGTTGCTGAAGCATCTCGCGGCACAGTTGGGCGCGTACTTTCGCAACGACCTGATTGCGCGCCTGGGGGGCGAAGAATTCGCCTTGTTGATTGCCGATGAAGATATACAGTCCGCACATGAACGGCTGGAAACTTTTCGCCAGCACATCGAACGTGAAACAGTAAATTTCGGCACAACGAATATCGCATTCACGGTCAGCATCGGTGGTAGCCACCATCCTCTGGAAAACCTGGACATGATGTTGAAAACGGCGGATGAAAACCTCTACCACGCCAAACAGAGAGGCAGGAATCGGGTGGTAGCATAAGCCTCATGGGAAACACATTGAAAACTATTGCACAGCACTGAAATGTAACCGGTTACACAATAGTGCCAGCAAGCAGCAGTCAAAAACATTAGGGTAATCATCTGTAGCGTTCGCCGGATACGGCACGCTCAAAACGGCACGATCGCGTCGCTCTTGTTTACCCATGTCAGATTACCCCTGTTGTTTCGGTAACCTTTAACTTGAGGCAACGATCCCTTCTTGCGACTACCTTGGGTAACTTTTATCTTGAGTCAATTCGCTAAAAGGCTCGCTATTGACATTCCCCGGAAAGTTAAAATAAAATTTAATTCTCTTGCAAATCAGCCGTATGCACACCTTGCCGCAAGTACGGTACGGGGCAACCGGTGGAACCCCAGAACAGGAGCTGGCGCAAGATCATCTCAAGCGAGGTGGGCCGAGGCGGGGGAATTTTCTCCGTATGGATGCGTGCGCCGGAAAGAAATGGCGCGGGCGGAATATCTTGTTCAAAGGGGAAGCTATGTCACGGCAATATATGCAATCTGCGGCGGGCTGCGCACCGGCTCCGCGCCACGAGCGGCACTCAGCACTCAGCACTCAGCACTCAGCACTCAGCACTCAGCACTCAGCACTCAGCACTCAGCTTTGGTAGGCTGATTCCAGAAAGTTTCGTTGCAGCCGCGCTTTTCTGGCGCGCTTTGCCGGGAATAGCCCTGATCTTCCTGCTGGTCGGGTGCGCCACACCCGGCCAGTATTATGAAGAGACCAAATCGGTTGATGTCACAGGCGCGTACCAACTGACTGACCGGGAATCGTTTGAAACGATTGATCTAAGCAACCTGCTTTGTCAATATGCGCCGCAAGGTGATCCCAAGAAATGCAGTTACACCGACAGCTCCGCCAATATAAACGGGATACCAACGGTTGCGGCAAGCACGTCTGCCACCACACAAAAGCAACTCGACACCGCCCTGCATTACTACAACGGCCAGATTCAGCAGGCCAGCGACCCGCAACAAAAGAAATCCTCGCGCAACGCCTTGCAGGAACGCCTGCTGGCAGCCTCGGCACAGCGCTGCAACGCCTACAAGGGCAATCTCCAGCGCACCTTCTCGCGTACCAATTTCGGCTTGGGCGTGTTTGCCACCATCGCGGGTACTGCGGGCGCGTTGGTCAATTCCGCTTCCGCTGCCAGCAACTGGGCGGGGCTATCTGCCATCTCCAGCGGCTCGCGCGCAGAATTTAATCAGGACTTCATGTCCAACCTCGCCGCCTACGTGATCGTCGACGGTATCGATAAGCGCAGGCAAACCGTTTACGAGCAAATCCAGACCAAGGGGCAGGCCAGGGATTACGAAGCCTACCCGGTCGAGGCAGCCATCAAGGACGCGCTTTACTACCACGGGCAATGCAGCGTCATCGCGGGCTTTCAGGAAGCATCCGACTCCATCAAGTATGCCAGCGATCCGGGAGTTAACACGGCGATCAATGCCATGGCCAAGATACATGCGGCCAACCTGATGATGCGTGGTGATGAAAAATCTCCCGAGGTAATCCTCGCTGCCGTCAGCAAGATCACCAGCACTACTGCGCAGGTTGCGGGCACGGCGCTCGAAGGCAGCAAAGGGATGGATGCAGTGCTGGACGATTTCCCCGCGCAGGTTGCGCACATCGAAGCGACCAAAACCTTTCTCAAGAAGGCCGTGGATGATTTGGCGACAAAAACCAAGGCGAAAGAGCTTTCTGTCTCTGGCTTAGATAAACCCTTTGTTGCGCCTGATACAGGTTTTAGAGCAGAGTTGCACGAAAAATGTATCACGAAGATTTCCGGTTATGCCACTGCCGAATCCATTGCATTAACTCAAGCTTGGCTGGAAAAGGATGCTGCCAAGAAAGATGTATTGCTGGCAGAGGCAGGGCTGAAGAGGGCAAAGAGAAATGAGATTGTTATTGCGACAAAAAAATTGGCGGACGACTACCGGACACAGGCGCAAAAGGCTATCAATAACTGGAAAGACTTGCTCGATAAAATCAAAAATGCAGACGGCAAAGATTTCAATACGTTAAAGGAGAGCTTGGCCGAAAATAATTTGCCGACATTGGATAGCGTACAAGTCAGCGCCCTGAAAGACCCACTGTGCAAACCATGAGAGACCGGGCGCACCCGGATTCCGCTGCGCTGCATCCTGGCTACTGTCTGCATGCCACGACTGTCGCTCCCGCGCAGGCGGAAACACAGCCATGTCGGCAGGTTAAATTTCCGTCTGCGCAGAAATGACGCATTTTTCATAAGCGCTTAGAGACAAAAAACATCCCACAACCATCAACCGACAAGGAGCGCCGCCATGAAAAGTCCCGTTTATTACATCATCCCGCTCGCCGTCCTTCTCACCCTTGCCGCTCCCATCGCCGATGCGAGGCCACCCGCCGCAGCGCCAGCCGCCGAACCGCCACCAGCAGCCACCTCCGGGCTGCGCGTGACGTGCGAAGGTGACGACGTAGGCGCGGAAGTGACGGTCAATGGCAAATTCAAGGGCGAATGCCCGCTCGACATGCAGGTGCCTGAAGGTGTGCTCAGGCTGCGCGTGGAGAAGAAGTACCCCATGTACGACCGGGTCTTCGAGCAGGAAATCCGCATGGGCGACGGCGTGATGAAGAAGGTCGAGGCAGTGCTCTCCAGAACCCTGAATGCGGCTGGGCAGCAGCGCCTGCACGAGGAGCGCGCGCAGCTCGACGCCGAGGGGATGGTGATGATCCCCGCAGGCAGCTTCGAGATGGGTGCGAGCAATGGAGACAATGACGAGAAACCCGTGCACCGCGTCGATGTGAAGCCGTTTGCGATGGGCAAATACGAGGTCACCCAAAAAGAATGGCGCGAGGTGATGGGGAGCGATCCGCCGGAATTCGGATTCAAGGGTTGCGATACCTGCCCGGTGGAGAGTGTAAGCTGGAACGACATCCAGGAATTCATCCGCAAGCTCAACGCCCGGACCGGCAAGCAGTACCGCCTGCCTACCGAGGCGGAATGGGAATACGCCTGCCGCGCGGGAGGGCGGCACACCTATTGCGGCAGCGACGACATTGATGCCGTGGCGTGGCAAATCCGCAACAGCAAAGAAAAGACCCACCCCGTGGGCCAGAAACAGGCCAATGCATGGGGCTTATACGACATGAGCGGCAACGTGTGGGAATGGGTGGAAGACAGCTACCACGACAGTTATAACGGCGCGCCTACGGATGGCACTGCCTGGCAGGGGGATGGCGCGAAGCGCGTGCTTCGCGGCGGCGCGTGGTTCAGCCTCTCGAACAACGCGCGCGCGGCGATCCGCAGCAGGAACGTTCCGGCGAACCGTTACTACATGTACGGTTTCCGTCTCGCCAGGACGCTCCTGTAGCGGGGGTGGTTCATGTTGATGAGAGCCGCCACATGCAAAATCTTGACTCTTCTGGGGCTGCTTACTCTTGTGCTCCAACTGGGCGGCTGTTCGACACCTGACAAATATAACAATATTCGTATTACGCCGGAATCTGCTGTCGTAACCTATCCGCCCATTTTTGAGGAGGCTGGAGGAACGGAGCGCGCCAGTCAGTTTGCACTGATGGCGTTGTTTGCGAAAACGGTGTACCGCAAGGATATTGCAGATGACAAAGTGCGTAAAGACCGCGCCTGCGAGTATCTTGCTCATCCCGAACACCGCGACGTATTGCTCGATATGCCGCGAGACGCCAATGGTGGCTGGGCGCGCTGGACGGTGCCCGGCGCCTGCTACGGCGAAAGTGGCCTGTATTTTGAGACCTATGTTTACAGCAACGAAAAGGGTGAGATTGGCAAGGCGGTGATCGGCATTCGTGGCACGGAGAACGACACATTGTACGAGGCGCGCCGCGACTGGGGAGCTAATCTGAGCGGAGTGCTGCCCTTTGCCGGCGCGGAGTACCGACGGGCCAAGCTCTACGTCATACCGGTGATCGATGAACTCGCAAAAAAAACTAGGCCAGACGGCAAGCCTATCGAGATTTTTCTCACCGGGCATTCCTTGGGTGGCGGTATTGCTCAATATATTGCCTACCTTTCGCCCAATGTGTCGGCGACATTTACGTTCAACACCTCACCAGTAACACACTGGTTCCAGTTGCAGGAAGAAGAGAAAAAACGCGATCCGATTATCTATCGGATTTACATGGGCAAAGAAATTCTCTCTTATGTGCGCGAGGTCACCAGCAGATTCAATATTCGTCGCTACAACCGCTCCGACTATGAGTTTTTCTTTGTAGATACCGGTATTGTTGGCGCGCATGACATAAGCCATCTGACCTGCCAGTTTGCGGCACGTGTTCCGAGGTGCGGTGCCGAGCATGGTTACTCCTACGCCGACGCCACGGCGACATTGACCAGTCCAACTCTGTGCCCAAACGAAATACGCAAGCATATTTCGCCATACCTGCTTGATAGGGATGAACCAAAATGAATCATCCGGCTCAGGCAGTCAATTTTTGTTAAGGGAACGCCATGAAAATTATTCCGCCATGTAAATCTTCAGCGCTTGTAGTTACCTTCATCGCTATAGCGTTGATCGTTTCACCCGCTGCGGCTAACGTGTTCGACATGGCCGACCGGTTCGACAAGGTTGACAAGCTCGACAAGCAGGATTTCCAGGCAGCCATCGAGAAGGCCAACACCTGCACCCGAGCGCGGGACTTCACGTGCAGCGAGGGCGAGATCGCCAGGGCGGCCAAGGTGGCGAACAGTGGCCAGGACAAGAAGGTGCTGGCGGAGGCGAGGCAGAACGTCGTAAATGAAAAGGCGAAAATCGCCGAGGAAGAGCGCAAGCGCCAGGAGGCGGAAGAGGAAGAAGAGCGCAAGCGCCAGATGGCGGAACTTGAAAAACGGCGCCAGCGCTTGGAGGCGGAAGAGGAAGAGGAGGAAGAGTACAATCGACAGGCTTGGAACGAGAACAGGCGCCGCGCCAAGATGGCTTCCAAAAAGGAGGCCGACCGCAAGCTTGCCGCAAAGAAGGCCGCAGAGCAGGAACGCGCGGAGCGCGAGCGTGCCATGGCCGAACAGGGGAGGCGCGAAGCCGAACGGAAAGAGGCGCAGAAGAAGAAAGAAGAACGGCAGGCCCAGGAACGGGACGCGCGCGAAATGGAGAGAAGGCGCGAAAACCAGCGCCGCACCGAGGAACAAACCGCCGGCCAGCAGCGCAAGGAACGCGAGGCGCGACAGCGCGAGGAGCAGGCAAAACGGGAAGAACAGGCCAAGCGGGAGGAGCAGGCACGCCGCGAGGAACAGGCACGTCGCGAGGAGCAGGCGCGCAGGGAAGAGCAGGCGCGCAAGGAAGAACAGGCGCGCAGGGAGGCAGAGGCTGCCGCCGCAAAACTGGCCGAACAGCGAGCAAAGGAGCAGGCGCAGGGGCAATATCTGAATGCCATGAGAAGCGGCATCAGGTTGGGTGTCAAGAACTGCTTCGGGTCATATGAAGTGGGTGGAAATAGGCCCAACATAAAACCGGAGGCAGTCGGTTGCATCAATGTGCATTACCGCGCCCGATGCGCGGGAAGCATGGTCAACTATGACGGCATCCATAAGAATTTCATTGGCGGCGGTCCAGGTTGTTTTGGGGATACGTCGACGATATCGCCCAAACCCGCATGTCCCGCAGAACAGGTTAGTGTTGAAGTAATCGATGTGCGCCCAGGTTGCGGGGGGTGATTGTTGCGATAGCCCCCTTGGAAAGATGATATTGAGCGATATCGCAAATAGAAGGGATCATGGAGCTATTTAAAAAAATCCTGAAAAAGCAACCCAAGAGCAAGCCGGTGAAAGATGTTTCATCTGCCAGGGTCAGAGCCATGGGCGCAGTCAAGCTGGCAAGTGGCATAACCGCATTTATAGTCATTGTCGCCTCTGACTTAGGTAGCTTTTTAACCACCATGGCCTTCTGGCTTATTTTGATTCCCTGCTGGAAATGTGTGCCTGAAATTGCCACAGGAGTGAGTTTTGCAAGAACCTCGGAGAGGACGCGTGGAATAACTATTTTGCTTGGGCTCGGGCTGTTCCTCTTGCTGATTATTGTCCTTTTCGAGTGGTTGCGCAGGGTCTCTGCTGCATAACAAAGCAGCTCTGAATTTATTTGGATTTCCCCTTATGCCGATAAGGCAGTGGGATGCGGATTACCGATCCGGTTTGATGCCGCACCTCTAATCCGCTATAATACGCGCCAATTCAAAGCGGGATGGACATACGGTTCGTCCCGCTTCTTTATGTAAACCGCTTTGGGAGTATTCCGGTGCCGCAAACGAACCCTGCCATTCTCGTGCTTGCCGATGGTACGGTGTTTCGCGGCACTGCCATCGGGGCTTCCGGCAGCAGCGTCGGCGAGGTGGTGTTCAATACCTCGATGACCGGCTATCAGGAAATCCTCACCGACCCCTCCTACTGCAAACAGATCGTCACGCTGACCTATCCGCATATCGGCAACGTCGGAGTAAACACCGAAGACGTGGAATCGCGCCAGGTATTCGTCAGCGGACTGGTGATCCGCGATCTGTCGCTGGCGGTGAGCAACTTCCGCAGCACGCAATCCTTGCCCGATTACCTCAAGGCCAACAACGTGGTGGCCATCGCCGGGATCGATACGCGCAAGCTGACGCGTATCCTGCGCTCCAAGGGCGCGCAGAACGGCTGTATCGCCACCGGCACGGACGAGGCGGCAGCACTCGCGGCGGCACGCGGTTTTGCCGGGTTGGCCGGGATGGATCTGGCCAAAGAGGTAAGCTGCGCCGAACCCTACTCGTGGACGCAGCGCGAATGGGCGCTGGGCGTGGGGTATGGCGAAGCTACACACCACAAATTCCATGTGGTGGCCTACGATTTCGGGGTGAAACGCAATATTCTGCGCATGCTGGCGGAGCGCGGCTGCCGCATCACCGTGATACCCGCAAAGACCCCGGCTTCTGAAGTGCTGGCGATGGAACCGGATGGCGTGTTTCTGTCCAACGGCCCCGGCGACCCCGAGCCATGCGATTACGCAATTGCGGCGACGAAGAAATTCATCGAGGCTGAAATACCGCTGTTCGGCATCTGTCTCGGTCATCAGATCATGGGGCTGGCGCTGGGCGCGAAGACGGTGAAGATGAAGTTCGGCCATCGCGGCGCGAACCATCCGGTTCAGGACACACAGAGCAAGCGCGTGATGATCACCAGCCAGAACCACGGCTTCGCGGTGGATGCGGCGACATTGCCGACGAATGCGCACGTCACGCATGTGTCGCTGTTCGACGGCACGCTCCAAGGCTTTGAATTGACCGATAAACCCGCGTTCTGTTTCCAGGGACACCCCGAAGCGAGTCCGGGGCCGCATGATGTGGATTATTTGTTCGACAAATTTATTGAAATGATGAAAAAAGCAGGAGCTAGGGATTAAGAGATTGGTGACCAGAAAAATCTTTCAGCCCCTAATCCCTAGCCTCTAGCCCCCAAATAACAAATGGCAAAACGCACAGACATTAAAAGCATCCTGATCATCGGCGCCGGCCCCATCGTCATCGGGCAGGCGTGCGAGTTCGACTATTCCGGCGCGCAGGCCTGCAAGGCGCTCAAGGAAGAAGGCTATCGCGTCATCCTGGTGAACTCGAATCCGGCCACCATCATGACCGACCCGGAGATGGCGGATGCGACCTATATCGAGCCGATCACTTGGAAGATGGTGGAGAAGATCATCGCCAGGGAAAAACCGGATGCGATCCTGCCCACCATGGGCGGGCAGACCGCGCTGAATTGCGCGCTCGATCTGGCACGCCACGGTGTGTTGGAAAAATACAACGTCGAAATGATCGGCGCATCGCGCGAGGCCATCGACATGGCGGAAGACCGCGAAAAATTCAAGCAGGCGATGACGCGCATCGGACTGGCTTCGGCGCGCTCGGCGATCGCACACAGCATGGAAGAGGCGTTGCAGGTGCAGCAGGTAATGGGTTTCCCGACTGTTATCCGCCCCTCCTTCACCATGGGCGGCAGCGGCGGCGGGATCGCCTACAACCGCGAGGAATTTATGGCCATTTGCGAACGCGGGCTGGAAGCCTCGCCGACGCGCGAGCTGTTGATCGAGGAATCGCTGCTCGGCTGGAAAGAATTCGAGATGGAGGTGGTGCGCGACCGTGCCGACAACTGCATTATCATCTGCTCCATCGAAAACCTCGACCCAATGGGAGTGCATACCGGCGACTCGATCACCGTCGCCCCGGCGCAGACGCTGACCGACAAGGAATACCAGATCATGCGCGACGCGAGCATCGCAGTGCTGCGCGAAATCGGCGTGGATACCGGCGGCTCCAACGTGCAGTTCGCCATCAACCCGGACGACGGGCGCATGGTGGTGATCGAGATGAACCCGCGCGTGTCGCGCTCCTCCGCGCTGGCCTCCAAGGCCACTGGCTTCCCGATTGCCAAAGTTGCGGCCAAGCTGGCGGTGGGCTACACGCTGGATGAACTGAAGAACGACATTACCGGCGGCGCGACCCCCGCCTCGTTCGAGCCGACCATCGACTATGTGGTTACCAAGATCCCGCGCTTCGCCTTCGAGAAATTCCCGCAGGCCAATGACCGCCTGACCACGCAGATGAAGTCGGTAGGCGAAGTGATGGCGATTGGTCGCACCTTTCAGGAATCGTTTCAGAAAGCCTTGCGCGGGCTGGAAGTCGGCGTGAACGGGCTGGATCAGAAATTCAACGACCGCGAAACGATCTGCGCCGAACTCGGCAGCCCGGGACCGGAGCGCATCTGGGCGGTGTCCGATGCGTTCGGCCACGGCATGAGCGTGGCGGAAGTATTTGCGCTGAGCAAGATCGACCCGTGGTTCCTCGTGCAAATCGAAGACCTGATCCGCCAGGAAAAAACGCTCGCCGACCGCAATCTGGAAAGCCTGGACGCGGACGAGTTGCGCACGCTGAAGCGCAACGGTTTTGCCGATGCGCGGCTCGCGGATTTGCTGGATACCGATGAGGCCGCGTTGCGCGCCTACCGCCATGCGCTCGGCGTACGCCCGGTGTTCAAACGCGTGGACACCTGCGCCGCCGAGTTCGCCACCAATACCGCCTACATGTATTCCACTTACGAGGAAGAGTGCGAAGCGCAGCCCACCAACAACAAAAAAATCATGGTGCTGGGCGGCGGGCCGAACCGCATCGGACAGGGTATCGAATTCGATTACTGCTGCGTACATGCCGCGCTGGCGATGCGCGAGGACGGCTACGAGACCATCATGGTCAACTGCAACCCGGAAACCGTGTCCACCGATTACGACACTTCGGATCGCCTTTATTTCGAGCCGCTGACGCTTGAGGATGTGCTGGAAATCGTCGCTGTGGAAAAACCCATCGGCGTGATCGTACAGTACGGTGGGCAGACTCCGCTCAAGCTGGCACACGGCCTGGAAAAAAACGGCGTACCAATCATCGGCACCACGCCGGACATGATCGACTGCGCGGAAGACCGCGCGCGCTTTCAGCAAATGCTGCATCGGCTGGGTTTGAAACAACCGCCCAACCGCACCGCGCGCAGCGTGGCGGACGGTCTCACCGGAGCCGCAGAAATAGGTTATCCGCTGGTGGTGCGCCCTTCCAATGTACTGGGCGGGCGGGCAATGGAAATCATCCACGCGCAAGCCGACCTGGAGCGCTACATGCGCGCTGCCGAAGAAATGTCCAAGACATATCCCGAGCGCATGCCGATCCTGCTGGATCGCTTCCTCAACGACGCGATTGAAGTGGATGTGGATGCGGTGTCCGATGGCCAGCAGGTGATCATCGGCGGCATCATGGAACACGTCGAGCAAGCCGGGGTGCATTCCGGCGATTCGGCCTGTTCGTTGCCGCCGTTCAGCCTGTCGGAGGAGTTGCAAAACGAATTGCGCCGCCAAACCATAGCTATGGCCAAGGCGCTCAACGTGGTCGGCCTGATGAACGTGCAATTCGCCATCCAGGCCGGCACCGTGTATGTGCTGGAAGTGAACCCGCGCGCCTCGCGCACCGTGCCTTTCGTGTCCAAGGCGACCGGCATGCCGCTGGCGAAAATCGCGGCGCGCTGCATGGCCGGGCAAAGCTTGGCGCAGCAAGGCATCACCAGAGAAATAATCCCTCCGTACTACTCGGTCAAGGAAGCGGTGTTCCCGTTCATCAAATTCCCCGGCGTGGACACGATTCTCGGGCCGGAAATGAAATCCACCGGCGAGGTGATGGGCGTCGGCGAAACTTTCGCCGAGGCTTTCGTAAAATCGCAACTGGCCGCCAGCGTCAAGTTGCCGAAAGAAGGCAACGTGTTTATCAGTGTGCGCGAAGCGGACAAACCGGGCGTGGTGGAAGTTGCCCGCTCGCTGGCGCAGCTCGGTTTCACTATCCTGGCGACGCGCGGCACGGCAACCGTGATCGGCGCGGCGGGCGTCGCAGTGACCGTGGTGAACAAGGTGGCGGAGGGCCGCCCGCATATCGTGGACATGATCAAGAATGGCGAGGTCAGCCTGATCATCAACACGGTGGACAGCAAACCGAGCGTGATGCGCGATTCCTATTCCATCCGCCATGCCGCACTGCAGGGGCGCGTCACGTATTACACCACATTGGCCGGAGCGCGCGCCGCCTGTGTCGGGATGCAGCACCTCGCCGAATTGCAGGTATATGACATACAGGCGCTGCACCGGCGCCTGCCCCAATAAATAAAGGAAGTTCAGGCATGAGTAAAATTCCATTGACTGTCGTCGGCGCTGAATTGTTGCGTCAGGAGTTGCATCACCTCAAGACGGTGGAGCGCCCGGCTGTGATTAACGCCATCTCCGAAGCGCGCGCGCAGGGTGACTTGTCTGAAAATGCCGAATACGATGCCGCCAAGGAGCGCCAATCGTTTGTCGAAGGACGCATCGTCGAACTGGAAGGCAAGCTGGGCAGCGCACAGGTCATCGATCCCAAGACGCTCAATGCGGATGGTCGTTGCGTGTTCGGTTCGACGGTGATTCTGGAAGATGTCAACAACGGTGACGTTATCACCTATCAAATCGTCGGCGATGATGAGGCGAACATCAGGGAGCGCAAGATATCCATCAGCTCACCGATTGCGCGCGCGCTGATCGGAAAATACAGCGGCGACATCGCCGAAGTGCAGGCGCCGGGCGGGGTACGAGAATATGAGGTGGTAGACGTGCAGTACATCTAGGCGGGGTCTGTAGGGGCGTGATTTATCACGCCCTTTAGGACGCAATAAATTGCGCCCCTACGCCCGACTCCCCAGTTGTTTCTTGGTCAGCGGTTTTTTGCCCTTGTGGCGCGGCATCTTCTTGATTTCGATCTGGTGCGCCTCCGGGTTGGGTTGATAGACCACCAGAATCTTGCCGATATGTTGTACCGGCGCGGCATTCAACTTAGTGCATATCTCCGTCAAAATAGCTTCGCGTTGCGGACGTTCCGCCATAACCTTGATTTTGATGAGCTCATGGATTTTCAGGCTCGCTGCGATTTCCTTTAATACCGCCTCGGTCAAGCCTGCGTTGCCGATCATCACGATTGGGCTCAAGGCGTGGGCGCGGCCTTTCAGGGCGAGGCGTTCGGATACGGTAAGAGATAACATGACGTGCCTTTCGAATGAGGCAGGATTTTAGCCTAAAAACCTTTTCTCATCCACGAAAACCACGAAACTCACAAAAAGAATCAACAAGTTGAAAAGATGCAACAACTCAATCACCATGCGCTGCCGACAATCGCAAAATTTCAGGAGTATATTTTCGTGCATTTCGTGTTTTTCGTGGATAAGCGCTTTTTTCATGTTTAAGCGATGAAGCCTTCCAAAACCAGCAAGCAATGGATGCGCGAGCATATCAACGATCCTTTTGTGAAACTTGCACAAAAGGAGGGCTATCGTTCGCGCGCCGCCTACAAACTGCTGGAAATCGATGCCAAAGACCGCCTGTTGAAGCCCGGCGCAGTGGTGGTGGATTTGGGTGCGACGCCGGGCGGCTGGTCGCAGGTGGCTGCCGGCAAGATCGGGCGCAACGGAAAGGTGGTCGCGCTGGATTTGCTGCCGCTCAATCCGCTGGCTGGCGTGGAATTTATCCAGGGCGATTTCCGCGACGATGCCGTGTTGAAGCAATTGGAGGGTTTGCTGCAAGGCAAGCCGGTCGACCTTGTAATTTGCGATATGTCACCCAATATATGCGGGGTAGCTTCGGTCGATCAGGCGCGCGCCATGCATCTTGCGGAACTGGCAATGGAATTCGCACTCGAATGGTTGGAACCGGAGGGCGGTTTTCTGGTTAAAGTGTTTCAGGGCGCGGGGTTCGAGGATTTTTACAAGACAATGCGCAGCCGTTTCGCCAAAGTGGTGACGCGCAAGCCGAAAGCTTCGCGTGACCGGAGCAGCGAAGTGTATCTTCTGGGCACCAAAAAACTGCATTTGTCTCCGGCTCAGGAGGCTCTTGAGTAATCAGGCAATACATAGTCTAATGAACGACCTCGGCAACCGTGGTGTTGCCGCTTAAGGAGCTATCTTGAATAACATGTTTAAAAGTATTGCGATCTGGCTGGTTGTCGCCCTCGTGCTGATGACCGTCTTCAACCAATTCAACACCCGCCAGCAGCAGGCTCCGCAGTCGCAGCTCGACTACTCGCAATTCCTCGAGGAA
>MGWP01000063.1 GCA_001801055.1 Gallionellales bacterium GWA2_55_18
GAACCGCCGACATTCGCCTTGTAAGGGCGACGCTCTACCAGCTGAGCTAAGCACCCTGCAAAGCCTGTTAGTTTACAGCGTCTTTAAGACCTTTACCAGCTGTAAATTTTGGAACCTTGGCTGCCTTTATCTTGATCGTCTCGCCTGTGCGTGGATTGCGACCATTGCGCGCAGCGCGCTTACCAACTTTAAATGTACCGAAACCTATCAAACTCACTGTATCGCCTTTCTTCAGTGCCTTCTTGATGGACTCTACAGTCGCATCCAGCGCACGACCAGCCGCCGCCTTGGATATATCAGCGGATTTTGCAATTGCATCAACCAGATCAGATTTATTCACGTAAGTCTCCTTTGCGAGTGGTTAAAAAACAGGGAAGCCCTGCAACGGCTTTATATCAAGGCTATGCAGCTTTGGTCAAGCGATTGCGATAATATTTTTTTCTTGCACCGAAACCAACTAACTGCTATCGAAAACTTTTAGCGCGCACCTCGCGCAACGAGGCTGCGCCTACCTCTCCCGCTGGAATTAGCTACAGCAGCGTCTCAATCGAAAGAGCGTGAGGGAGAGATTAAAACGAACTAAGTCACTGTTAGTGTTTGGTTATTAACGGTGCCTTCTGGATGGCATCGGTTGCCGGCAAACTGGCCAGCACAGGGGTTTCTGGCGACTCCGGCAAAGGCTCCGGCTTGCGCTCCAGAGCCAGTTCCAGCACTTGGTCTATCCATTTAACCGGGTGGATGTCCAACTTGTTTTTTATATTATCTGGAATCTCGGCCAGATCCTTGGTATTTTCTTCAGGTATCAAAACCACCTTGATAGCTCCGCGTTGAGCCGCCAACAGCTTTTCCTTCAAGCCGCCGATCGGCAACACTTCGCCGCGCAGGGTAATCTCTCCGGTCATCGCCACATCCGCGCGCACCGGGATGCCGGTCAGCGCCGAAACCATCGCCGTACACATGCCTATGCCTGCGCTCGGCCCATCCTTGGGAATCGCGCCTTCCGGCAAGTGAATGTGCAGATCATTCTTCTGGTAAAACTCACTATCTATTCCCAATCGCTTGGCACGGCTACGCACCACGCTCAGCGCGGCCTGGATAGATTCCTGCATCACTTCGCCAAGCTTGCCGGTAGTGGTGGTTTTGCCCTTGCCGGGCAACACGGCGGTTTCGATAGTCAGCAATTCACCTCCTACCTCAGTCCACGCCAAACCGGTGACCTGCCCTACTTGATTATTTTTCTCGGCAATCCCGTACGAATAGCGGCGTACACCGAGATATTTATCGAGATTGCGCGCATTGATCATGATCTTTTTGCCGTGCTCTTTTAACGAAATCGCTTTCACCACTTTACGACAAATTTTGGAAATCTCCCGCTCCAAGCCGCGCACTCCCGCCTCACGCACGTAGTAGCGCACGATGTCGCGCAACGCGCTCTCGGAAATATTGATTTCTTCCGGCTTCAGACCATTATTCTTGATCGCCTTGGGCATCAGGTAGCGCGTGGCAATGTTGATTTTTTCATCTTCCATATAGCTGGACACATGGATGACTTCCATGCGATCCAATAGCGCATCTGGAATATTCAATGTATTGGCCGTCGCCACGAACATCACGTCGGAAAGATCGTATTCCACCTCGACATAGTGGTCGACAAACGTGCTGTTCTGCTCGGGATCGAGCACTTCCAGCAGCGCGGAAGAGGGATCGCCGCGCATATCCATACCCATCTTGTCCACTTCGTCGAGCAGAAATAACGGATTTTTTACTCCAACCTTGCTCATGTTTTGCAGGATTTTGCCCGGCATGGAGCCAATATAGGTGCGGCGATGACCGCGAATTTCCGATTCGTCGCGCACCCCGCCCAGCGACATGCGCACAAATTTGCGGTTAGTGGCGCGCGCGATGGATTGCCCCAGCGAAGTTTTACCCACGCCCGGCGGGCCTACCAGACAGAGAATCGGCCCTTTCAATTTATTCACCCGTTGTTGCACAGCCAGGTATTCCAGGATACGTTCCTTGACTTTATCCAGGCCGTAATGGTCTTCTTCCAGTACGACTTCAGCCTTTTTCAGATCGGCGCTTATTTTGGTCTTCTTCTTCCACGGCAAGCCGATCAGCACGTCAATATAATTGCGCACCACGGTCGCTTCTGCGGACATCGGCGACATCAGGCGCAGCTTCTTGAGCTCCGCTTCAGCCTTGGTGCGCGCCTCTTTCGGCATGTGCGCATCCTTGATTTTTTTATCCAGATCGTCAAAATCGGTACCCTCCTCGCCTTCGCCCAACTCCTTCTGGATCGCCTTGACTTGTTCGTTCAGGTAATACTCGCGCTGGCTTTTTTCCATCTGGCGCTTCACGCGACCGCGTATGCGTTTCTCGACTTGCAGAATATCAATCTCAGCCTCCAGCAAACCGAGCAGATGTTCGAGCCGTTTGCGCACGCCAAAAACCTCCAGCACCTCTTGCTTCTGTTCCAGCTTGAGCGGCAGATGCGCGGCGATGGTATCGACCAGGCGACCGGCATCGTCAATACCGGCCAGCGAAGTCAGGATTTCCGGGGGAATTTTTTTGTTGAGCTTTACATACTGATCGAATTGCGCGATCAACGCGCGGCGCATCGCCTCGGATTCGCTATCCGTTCCGTCTTCGGCAGGAACGATTTCCACCTCGGCATCGAAATGGCTGCCCGCGTCAAACACCCGTAGCACGTTAACGCGCTGCGTACCTTCCACCAGCACCTTCACCGTACCGTCGGGCAGCTTGAGCATTTGCAGGATATTCGCCATGCTGCCAATAGCATACAAGTCTTCCTTGCTTGGCTCATCCTTGGCTGCCGACTTTTGTGCGACCAGCACGATGCCTTTGCCGGCCTCCATAGCCGATTCCAGCGCCTTGATAGACTTGGCACGACCGACAAACAGCGGGATAACCATATGCGGGAATACCACAACGTCGCGCAATGGCAACAACGGGTGCAGGTTGACTGCAACAGCGTTTAAAATATCTTGTTCTGACATGGCGGTAACCTATTCGTTGACTGGGAGGTTAGATGGGGATGGCATAAGAAAATTCAACCATCCGTTGAACAAGGTAAAAAAACAATCGGTTAGCCTTACTGTGTCACAAAGCACTGAAGGGCGCATTGCGGCGTTAAAATCAGGCTCAAAATGCTCATTTACTCTATGTAAACTCCGCTTTTTGCGAGTTGGGTGGCAACGGCAACGCCCATCCCCGCTTGACCCACTTCGCCCGATTTTGCCTTGCACTGCATCCCTTGACGCTTTGTGACACAGTAAGATTAGGAGCCTAATCAGGCCGCTTTGGGCGTATCCGCATAAATAACAATGGGTTTGATTTCCCCCGCTGCGTTTGTTTCATCCAGCACCACTTTGCTGACATTTTCCGTCGATGGCAAATCAAACATAACGTCCAGTAATATGTTTTCGAGTATTGAACGCAGTCCGCGCGCACCGGTCTTGCGCGCCAGGGCTTTCTTGGCGACGGCCAACAACACGCCTTCGCGAAATTCCAGTTCCACGCCTTCCATCGCGAATAGTTTCTGGTATTGCTTGGTCAGCGCGTTCTTTGGTTCGGTCAGGATTTGCACCAAAGCGGCCTCGTCCAATTCTTCGAGCGTCGCCACAACCGGCAAGCGTCCGACAAATTCCGGGATCAGGCCGAACTTGATCAGGTCTTCCGGCTCCACCTCGCGCAAGGTTTCGCCAATCTTGCGGTCATCCTTGCTGTTGATGGTCGCGCCGAAACCGATGCTGGCCTTCTCGGAGCGGCTGCGAATGACTTTTTCCAGCCCGTCGAACGCGCCGCCGCAAATAAACAGAATGTTGGTAGTATCCACCTGCAAAAATTCCGTGTTCGGGTGCTTGCGCCCACCCTGCGGCGGAATCGAGGCCTTGGTGCCTTCAATCAGCTTGAGTAACGCCTGTTGCACGCCTTCACCGGACACGTCGCGGGTAATCGAAGGGTTATCCGACTTGCGGGAAATCTTGTCGATTTCGTCGATATACACGATGCCGCGCTGCGCCTTCTCAACGTCATAGTCGCAGGTCTGCAACAGTTTCTGAATAATATTTTCGACATCCTCGCCGACATAGCCCGCCTCGGTCAGCGTAGTGGCATCTGCCATCACGAATGGCACATCCAGCAGGCGCGCCAGCGTTTGCGCCAGCAAGGTCTTGCCGGAGCCGGTCGGGCCGACCAGCAGGATATTGCTCTTGGCCAATTCTACGCCATCCTTGTCATTGCTCTTGAGGCGCTTGTAGTGGTTGTACACCGCCACCGACAGAATCCGCTTGGCCCGCTCCTGGCCGATCACATAGTCATCCAGCGCCGCGCAGATTTTTTTGGGTACCGGCAAGTCCGTCTTGTCGGACTTGGTCTGGTCGCCCTGTGTTTCTTCGCGCATGATGTCGTTGCACAGGGTGATGCACTCGTCGCAGACGAACACAGACGGACCCGCAATCAGCTTGCGCACCTCATGTTGACTCTTGCCACAGAACGAGCAGTAGAGCAATTTATCACCCGATTTTTTATCACCAGCCATCGTAGTTAACCTTCCGTCAAGTTATCGGCAAACCAATCGTTTTATTTAGCTGCGCTTTTCCAGCACACTATCCACCAGCCCGTATTTCACGGCATCTTCCGCACTCAGGAAGTTATCGCGATCCGTATCCCGCTCTATGGTTTCCACCGATTGCCCGGTGTGCTGCGCCAGCATTTGATTTAGTTTCTGTTTCAAATACAGAATCTCGCGCGCGTGGATTTCAATATCCGAAGCTTGCCCGCGAAAACCACCCATCGGCTGATGAATCATCACGCGCGAATTAGGCAGGCAGAAACGCTTACCCTTCTCGCCCGCAGCCAGCAGGAAAGAGCCCATGCTCGCGGCCTGTCCCACACACAACGTACTGACTTTTGGCTTGATGAATTGCATGGTATCGTAAATCGCCATGCCGGCCGTGACGGAGCCGCCCGGCGAATTAATATAGAAGTGAATATCCTTGTCCGGGTTTTCGGATTCCAGAAACAGCATTTGCGCCACGATCAAATTCGCGCTGTGGTCGTTGACTTCACCCACCAAAAATACCACGCGCTCCTTGAGCAGGCGCGAATAGATGTCGTAAGCCCGTTCGCCGCGCCCGCTGGTTTCGACAACCATCGGGATCAAGCCGATATTTTGCGGCTCTTGATATTCCGTCATTTTATTTCCCCATCAATTCGTTGAAGGATACGGCCTTGTCTGTCGTGCTTGCCTGACCCATCGTCCAATTCACGATATTCTCCTCAAGCACCAGATTCTCGACTTCATGCAACTGGGAAGAATCCGAGTAAAACCAGCGCACCACATCTTCCGGATCGTCAAAGCTTTGCGCATAATCTTCCACCAATACGCGCACCTGATCGGGCTTGGCCTTCAAGTCGTGCCGCTGCGCCAAATCGGCAAAAATCAGGCCAAGCTTGACACGCCTTTCGGCGCGCTCGATAAACAATTCCGGCGGCAATCCCATATCCTCAATCTTCATCCCGCGCGATTCCATGTCTTTCGCGGTTTGCTGCATCAGGTTCTGTGCTTCCCATTCCACCAGTATCCTAGGCACATCGAAGCGCGCCACCTTCAGCAGCACCTCCATCGCCGCCTCCTTATTGCACAGCTTCAGGCGGCGCACTACCTCGCGCTGCAAATTGAAGCGAATTTCACTTTCCAGCTTGCCGACATCACCGTCCTCGATGCCGACCGACTCGGCAAAACTGGAGTCAATCTCAGGCAATTTCGGCGCTTCCACCCCATGCAACGTGACGGTGAACGTCACCAGCTTGCCCGCCACATCCTTGCCGTGATAGGTTTCCGGAAAAGTCATATCGAACGACTTTGTCTCGCCCGCCTTCATGCCGGTGATTGCCGCTTCAAACTCAGGCAGCATGCGTCCCGCGCCCAGTACGAATGAATGGCCTTCGGCTTCGCCGCCCTGGAAAATTTCACCGTTCAGTTTGCCAGAAAAATCTATCCGCACCTGATCTTCGGCTTGCGCGGTACGCTCCACCGGCTCATAGGTGGCGCGTTGTTTGCGCAACGACAAGATAGTGCTTTCCACATCGGCCTGACTCAACTCGAATATCGTGCGTTCCATCACCTCGCCGCCAATATCGCCCATCTCCACTTCCGGGTACACCTCGAAAGTTGCGCTGTATTCGATCTGGTCGGCGCTCATATCGCTGGTCTTGATCTCAAATCTCGGGTTTCCCGCCACCTTCAGATTATTGAGTTGCGCAGCTTCTTCAAACGAGCGTTGCAGCGCATCGCCCAAGGCTTCCTGATGCGCTTGCGCACCATAGTGTTGCTCGAGAATTTTGGTGGGTATCTTGCCGGGGCGAAAACCGGCTATTTTCGCATTGCGCCCGATCTTTTTCAGGTGAGCCAACACCTCGCTACGAATGGCTTGTTGCGGTATGGATGCATTAAGGCGACGTTCTAACGCGCTCACGGTTTCTACGCTGGACATACTATATTTCCCTGGTTTGAAGTTGAATTTGCGACCGATGCGAAAGGAAAAACCGAATCAATATGCAACATAATGATTAAATTAAATTATTTATTATCAACAAGGCCTCTTATTGCCATCCTTTCACTGCTTGGGCGAATTGTATCATGGCTTGTAATTTGAATCTCGGCCAGCGCCGAATAGTGAAAACCAAATGAAAAAAGGGATGATGCACAAGCCCCTCCTCTCAAATCGTGTTGATATTTCATGAATGCAAATGCGAATTACCGCTTCGACACATAGCAGATATTCGCCAACGACCCACAAATGCCATGACTATATCTCTATCCGCGTGCCCATCTCGATAACCCGGTTTGTGGGAATTTTAAAGAAATCCGAGGCGCTCATGGCATTTTTTGATAACACAATAAATAATCGCTCACGCCATTTCATCATACCGGGCTTGGGAGCCGAAACAATCAAGGCCCGCGATGTAAAAAACGAGGTGGTCATCATGTCGAACTTCAAACCCAGCGAGGCACAAGACTCCAAGGCTGCCGGAATATCGGGGGCCTCCATAAAGCCGTAGAAAATTCTTACCCGATAGAAATTCTTGCCCATATCGTCAATCAACAACCTGTTACCTTTGGTGACGTAAGGTTTATCTTCGACGATGACGGTAAGCAGAATATTGCGTTCGTGCAGCACCTGATTATGTTTGAGATTGTGCAACAGCGCGGAAGGCGCTCCTTCATCAATGGCAGCCAGAAAGACAGCGGTACCATGTATCCGACTAACACTATCTGCGCTATCCAGAACTACCTGAATGGGCACGGATCGTCTGCCAATCTCGTCGAATAATAATTTTCGACCACGTTTCCAGGTAGTGAGCACAACAAATGAAATAACCGCGATGCCTAAAGGGAACCAGCCTCCTTGCGGAATTTTTATGGCATTGGCTGAGAAGTAGGCCAAATCGACACACAAAAATGTACCCATCAGCGGGATGACCAGCAGTGGCGACCACCGCCATGCGACCAGCACAAAGGTGATCAAGATAGTGTCGATCATCATCGTGCCGGTGACGGCGATGCCGTACGCTGCCGCCAGATTGCTGGAGCTTTGAAAGGTGAGTACCAGATAAATAACCGCCAGATAAAGCGTCCAGTTGGTTAACGGAACATAGATTTGTCCATGCGCTTTAGATGAGGTCTGGCGAATTTCCATACGCGGCAGGAACCCCATTTGAACCGATTGGCTAGCTACCGAAAATGCGCCGGAGATCACCGCTTGTGAAGCGATCACCGTGGCCGCAGTGGCAAGTAACACCATCGGTATCAGCGCCCATGCCGGGGCGAGCAAGTAGAAAGGGTTTTCGATGGCTTGCGGGTTATTCAGCAACAGTGCGCCTTGCCCGAAGTAGTTAAGCACCAGGGCTGGCAGCACGAAGGAAAACCAGGTGAGACGGATCGGGAATTTTCCAAAGTGCCCCATGTCGGTGTATAGGGCTTCGCCGCCGGTCACGGCCAGCACCACGGAACCGAGCGTGAGGAAAGACAGCCAAGGGTCAAGGGTGAGGAAATGATAGGCATAGAGCGGATTGAGCGCAAACAACACATGCGGGCTTTGTGCGATGGACAATGCGCCTAAAAGCCCCAGGATTGCGAACCAGAAGACCATGATCGGGCCGAACGCCATACCCATCGCACCTGTGCCATGCTTTTGCACCATGAACAATGCAGTAAGTATCATGACAGTGATAGGGATCACATAGCTGCCGAGTTGCGGGGCGACGACATTCAAGCCTTCGACGGCGGAGAGCACCGAGATGGCTGGGGTAATCATGCTGTCGCCATAAAATAATGCGGCGGCAAATACCCCGAGTATCGCGATGAGCCACCTGGTTTTTGGGCGCCCTGCGTTCAGTTCACTGGCCAAGGCCAGCAGAGCCAGTGAACCGCCTTCACCGCGATTATCCGCACGCATGATGATGACCACGTATTTGAGCGATACCAACAGCATGATGGTCCAGAACATCACGGAGAGCACGCCAAGCACGTTTGCTTCTGTTACCGGCAAGGGGTGATGTCCCGCAAAAGTTTCCTTCATGGCATACAGCGGGCTGGTACCGATGTCACCATACACCACGCCGATTGCGCCCAGCATGAGGGTGGATAAATTTTGTTTTGTTTGCGCGCTGCTCACTTCGACTCCACCTTTCCTTCCCTTGGGAGGAATGGGGCGGCACTCTACTCTTGGTCATTGCTAAAAACAATCTTGAATTTCTGGATGGCTGCTTTGGCATATTGCAGAAGTGAAATTTCAACACGATTCGAGAAGGGATTAAAGGCTCACCCATTATTCTCCGCAAACGCTCTCCGGAAATTATTTGGGCATATTTCG
Source organism: Gallionellales bacterium GWA2_55_18 (assembly GCA_001801055.1). Classification (GTDB taxonomy): domain Bacteria; phylum Pseudomonadota; class Gammaproteobacteria; order Burkholderiales; family Gallionellaceae; genus Gallionella. The sequence continues at coordinate 8,901 of MGWP01000063.1, forward strand.
TGCACTCATTTCATGCGCTACGGCACCATGCGACTATCTTTCATGGCGGCACAACGCCGGATCACTTCGACTCCATCACCCACACTCCCGCCCAATCATCCGGCGGCGAGTTGGCTTTGAGGTGTTCGGCGCGTTCGATGTATATCTGGCTGGGTTTGTCGTTGGGGTTGATGGCCAGACACTCGCCGAACACCCTGATCGCGGCATCCCACTTGCGGGCGCGATAAGCGCCCAAGCCATCCTTGAACAGCCCCAGCACCTCGCCCATACCCGGGAAGCTCTCTCTGGTGTGGAAAGCCAATATCTCATAGATCGCCACCGGTTGTGTCTTGCCCTTGACCACGACCAAGTCGATTTCCCGGTGCCGGTAGGTGCCTTGCAGCTTGCTCATGGTGAATTCGCTTATCAGGATTTTCGCGCCGTATTGCTTGCAGGCCGATTCCAGGCGAGCAGCAAGGTTCACGCCATCGCCGATGATGGTGAAGTCCATACGCTTGTTCGAACCGATATTGCCGGAAACCACGTTATCGGTATTCAAGCCGATGCCGATATTAACCGGCAGCTTGCCTTCTGATTGGCGCTGCTGGTTCCATTTATTCAGCGTTTCCATCATGGCGATAGATGCGCGCACTGCCCGGTCGGCATCGTCATCATGGCGAACGGGAATGCCGAACGCCGCCATGATGGCATCGCCGATAAACTTGTCGAGCATCCCTTCCTCATGCTGGATGCAGTCCACCATCAGCGTGAAATATTCATTGAGCAGCGACACCGTGCCCTGCGCGCCAAGCTGCTCGGTCAGCGTGGTGAATCCGCGGATGTCAGAAAACAGCACCGTCGCTTCCACGTTCTGCCCACCCAGCAATTCCGCTCCTGCGGCCAACATCCGGTCGGCGATGCCGGGATCCATGTAGCGCGACATGGTGGACTTGATGCGCTTCTCGCTGCTGATGTCTTCGATCACGAACATCGAGCCGATACGCTTGTGATCGACATTGAGCAGCGGCTGCACGGTGAAGTTGACCGACAGCATCTCGCCCGCCACTTGCAGCGGGGCATCCATGGAGGTCTGCTGCTGCCCGCTTTCGGCCACCTGCTTGAGTTTCTCCAGCACCCAGGCATTATCGCCCGCAAAAAATTCCGCCACCGGTTTGCGCAGCACTTCCTGCGCATCTGCCTTGAGGATACGCAGACCGGCCGCATTGCAGGTGGCGATGCTCTCGTTCTCGTCGAGCGTAATCAGACCGTTCGACATCGATTCCAGCATCGCATCGTTGTAGTTCTTCATCGCCTGCACATCGGCAAACAGCTTGGCGTTTTCCAGCGCGATGGAAATTTGCGCGGTGAAAGCGCGCAGCCGCGATTCATCGTCGACAGTGAAAGGGCCGCCACGCCGGTTCAACACCTGGGTCACGCCGATGGTCTTGCCGTGTTTATTGATGATCGGCACACACAGGATCGAGCGCGTGAAGAAACCGGTTTTCTTGTCGAATGCCGGGTTGAAACGCAGATCGGCATAGGCGTAGGGAATGTTGATGGATTTGCCCGAAGTAAAAACCGCGCCAGCGATACCGAGATGATTGGGCAAACGGATTTGCATCGATTCCAGCCCCTGACCGACCTCCGACCACAACTGGTTGGCCTTCTCGTCGTTGAGAAACAACGTGGAGCGTTCGGCGTTAAGCATGCGCGTCGCCTCCCCCATCACCCGCTGCAACAGTGAACTGAGCTTGATGTCGGCAGTAACTTCGGAAACGATGTCGATAAACTCCATTTCCTGCTTGTGGCGCACCTTCATGCGCTCGATGAACTGCGCGCTTTGCAGCGCGAGCGTTCCCTGGCTGGTCATCGCTTCGAGCAAGTGCAAATCCTGCCGGGTAAATTTGCCTTTGCGCTTATTGAGGGTCTGCGCGACGCCGATCATCTCGCCTTTTAACGTCTTGATCGGTACGCACAGAATGTTTTGCGTGACAAAACCGGTCTGTTCGTCGACAGAACGGTTGAAGCGCGAATCTGAATAGGCATCATGGATGATCAGCGGTTCGCCGCTGGTAAACACAAAACCGGCAACCCCGCTGGTGTTGAGAATACGGATCTCGCGCTGCATATTGCCCTGCGCGGCGCGAGTATAAAGTTCATTGGTGGCCGGATCGTTAAGAAACAGCGAGCCGCGCGCGGCGCCAAGCTGGGCAGTGGTCATCTCCACCAGCGCGTTGAGTACCTCGTCGAGCGTATCAAACTCGGCCATCTTGTGCGAGATGTCGAGCAGCAGCTCGACCGTGCGCAAGCGACGGCGCTGTTGCATACTGTTATCGGACAGCGGTTTCACTTTTTTGGGTGCTGCCTTGGCAGTCGGCTTTTCCATTTTTCCCAACGGTTCGTGTTATCGGCGGTTCGGGTTATCAACAGCTTCAGGTTTTGGCGTGCAGCGTTTCGAATTGTCCGCGCAATTCTCGGATTGTGCCATGTAACTGGGCGATTTCGGCATTCGCCGCGCTCACCGCCTTCTCGATACTGCCATCCTTCTCGAAGCGCGCAAGTTCGAGTGCATCGCGTAGTGAAACAACGGTCGCCTTCAATTGCTGAATGTCATTATGGCTGGCGGCAATAGTTTTTTGCACCGCCATTTCGCGCTCTCCCCGCGCTTTCTCCAATTCTTCGCGCAACACGGCAACAGTAGTTTTTAGTTGCGCAATCTCGGCATTGGCTGCCAAAGCCGACTTGTGTAGCCGGTCGCCCACATCAGCATGTGCGGACTCCAACTCCTGACGCAATGCCAACACCGTGCGTGTTAAATCGCGCAGTTCCGCTTGAGCCTTGGTCAATTCTTCTTTGTCTCGCGTCATCTCGGTTCCACTGTGTTAGCCGTGTTCCCATTCATCCCAGATAATCCATTAAACCCAAATAAATCAATAGGCCGTAGGTCGGGCTTCGGCATATCTTACCATTGGCGGCATATTTTTTGCGGCAAACGCAAGGCAGCGTTTCACGATCCAAAAAAAAGGCCAACCGTATGGTTGGCCTTTTTTTCTGGAACAATTGGCAACTATCAGGCGCGTTTTTTGAATTCGTTGGTGCGTGTGTCGATTTCGATCTTGTCGCCGATCTCGATGAAAGCGGCAACGGGCAGTTCGAAGCCGGTATTAATCTTGGCGGGCTTCATCACTTTGCCGGAAGTATCGCCGCGTACCGCCGGTTCGGTGTAAGTAACTTCGCGCACAATGGTGTTGGGTAACTCAACCGAAATTGCCTTTTCATTGTAGAACACCACTTCGCACTGCATGCCGTCTTCGACGTAGTTGATCGCGTCGCCCATGCATTCTGCTTCGATTTCGTACTGGTTGTATTCCTGATCCATGAACACATACATCGGGTCGGCGAAGTAGGAGTAATTGCATTCCTTGCGATCCAGAATGATCTGGTCGAACTTGTCGTCGGCGCTATACACGGTCTCTTTGGCGGCTTCGGTCAGCAAATTTTTCATCTTCATCTTGACCACCGAACCGTTGCGACCGGAGCGACTGTATTCGGCCTTCAGAATGACCATTGGCTCGCCACTCACATTAATGACGTTGCCTGCGCGAAGTTCCTGTGCTGTTTTCATGTTTACCGCCCATCAATTTTGAAGGCGCGCATTCTACCGACTTCCCGGGAAAAATCCAGTAAATTCAACGCCAGATTGTTTGTTGCCAAATTCTGCGCCCACCCTTGGGCGCGCGCACCCAATTCCTCGCGTACGTTATCGAACGCGAGCCACGCATTTCCTACCCCGTTTCCCTGACTGCCTCGCAACTTTGCCGACGACTCTTCCGGCAATTGAGCGGCGGCCTCGCGACGGCTTCTGCAATCGGTCGGTTTCGTCATAACCAGCGACTTGGCGAAAATAGTTGGCTCGCCTGGTCGAATGGCCAGCGGTTCTATCAGTAACGTGTCACAGCCGCCGTTCCATGCCCGCCATAAACTTTGCATCGCTTGGCTCGCCACCGCGCCGAGTGGCGTGCTGTACAGGTTCAGAAAGGCTTGTAACTTTTGCCAGTGCACCGCGTCATGCTGCGGGTAGATTTGCCAGATGAATGGCTTCGCCGCCCACTGCGCCCGCACACATGAATCTTCACCGCGAACGAAATTAACATCGCATGCCCAAAGAAGTTCATCGTAACACTCCTGCTCGACGAAGGGCAGCACGCGTACTTGCAGATTACCTTGTGAGTAAACCCTGCCCGCGCAAGGTGCGACATCACCGAAATATTGCCCAACCTGAGGCAGAATACGCCCTTCCGGCACCAGGCATAACACGGCTTGCGTGCTATTTGACCAAACATCGAACAACCCGGTCAACGCGGCATTTTCATAACCAAACAGCGAGATTTTCAATGTTTCCACACTTGGCATTTCCATGCCGATGGATCGCCAGAAAATCTGCTGTTGTGCGGCATCTCTCTGGAACGCATCACGCCGCGCCAGCAAACCGCGTTCCAGCAGCAAACCGCCGGTCTGTCGGGTGAAACCGGGGAAAAAGAAATATCTGATCAGCGGCAGGCTGGGGTGCGGCGAAGGCAGGCCGTGGCAACCATACACCCAATCTTCGGCGGACAGATATTCGAGATTCACCCACACCGGACTTTTCTCTTGCGCCGCCATCGCTTCGATGTAGCCTTGCGGCAACTTGCAGGCAAATGCTTCGATCACCAGATCAGCTACGCCCCTCTCCCCCTGCCTGTTGGCTACCATCTCCCGCTTGCAAATGAGTGGCTGGGAGTGAAATGCATCAACAGTCCAGTGCCGCACTTCCACACCCCGGCAACGCTGGATATCCCGCGCTGCATCCGCCTCATGGCACAGTTTGGTCAAACTGCTCAAATCATCCACCCACAACCTGACTGCGAGGCCATGCTCATGCGCCAGTTGTCGCGCCAACCGCCAGCACACACCGATGTCGCCGTAGTTGTCGATGACTTTGCAGAAAATATCGCAACGGTTAATGGATTCATTCATCGCAAGTTAAAAGTTGCCCCATATCATCGCCAGAACTCATTCCATTTCTAAATTAAAAGTACGATGTCGCAGGGTGCGTTCCACGCACCGCCATCGTTGATGCGTGGAACGCACCTACACGATTATTGTCGCTCCAAAATAGAATTCACCAGTCGAGCGCCTGAAAAAGGCCAGGGTACCGCCTAGTAGATCGCTCCACTAAAGCCATTACAAATAAACCGTTCGGCCCGGGCTTGTCGAAGGCCAGTATCGGCGGTCATCCAGCGGTTCGACAAGCTCACCGCGAGCGGTAACTGTTTTGCTGAAACGCACTACCAGCTTAACCTTGGTGGCAAGTCGTCTAGGGCAACAATAGGCAAGCTATAGATCCATCTTGCGTTCGGGCTTGCGCGGGCCGGATTCATCCGGCACGCGATTATCACGCAGGTTTTCGATATTCACTTCCTCGACTTTGGTGCTGCGCGAGGCGTTGCGCGCCTGCCCGAACAGCACCAGTTTGCGCAGCTCTTCGATATGCTCGCGGTGCGATTTGGCGAGCGGCACCATGGTGCTGACGGCATTGAGCAGGTCGGCGGTTTCGATCTCGCGCCCGCCGTCGATGAAAGCCGGGAATTGGGCGGCGTTGACCACCGCTTCCAGCTCGGCGCCGACGAAACCCTCGGTCTCCCGTGCAACGCGCGGCAGATCGAATTTGTTGCGGATGTCGGTGATGCGGTTCTGCCTGAGCAACACTTCCAGAATCTCTTCGCGTTCGTGCAAGGTGGGCAGATCGAGGAAGAACACTTCGTCGAAGCGGCCTTTGCGCAGGAACTCCGGCGGCAAGTGCCGGATGTTGTTGGCCGTGGCGAATACCGATACCGGGGCCTGTTTCTCCTGCATCCAGGTCAGGAAGGTGGCGAGCACGCGGGCGGCGGTGCCGCTGTCGCCGATCGAACCGGCGAAGGCCTTTTCGATCTCATCCACCCATAGCACGCAAGGCGCGATCACTTCGGCGATCTGCATCGCTTCGCGCATGTTTTTTTCCGATGCGCCAAGCACGCCGCCGAACACCGCGCCCATGTCGAGGCGCAGCAGCGGCTGCGACCACATCCCCGCCGCCACCTTGGCGGTCAGGCTCTTGCCCGTGCCGGTGATGCCGATCAGCGCAACGCCGCGCGGCTTCGACAGGCCGTAGTTGCGCGCCTCCTCGGAGAAGGCCATGCGGCGCAATTCCAGCCAACTTTTGAGCTCATCCAAACCGCCGATGCGGTCGGCGTTTTCCACATAGGGATAAAGTTCCAGCGCGCCGCTCTCGCGGATGATGGCGCACTTTTCCTCGGTGATCAGGTCGGCGCAGCGCTCGTCGAGGCGCGCACCGGCGCGCCCCCGGCTCGCCGTCACCACGGCCTTGCGAAATACCCGCTCGGCTTGGGTGCTGGTCAATCCGAGCGCCGCCACCACCAGCTTGACGCGTAGCGCCGGTTCGACTTGCGCGAGCGCGCCGCTCGCACCGGCGGTGCGCTCCAGCAGCGCATCCATTTCTTCGGCATTCGGCTTGGCCAGTTCCAGCACCGGCACGTCATGCTTGAGTTCCAGCGGCAGGCAGTATTCGGGCGTGATGATGATAATGTTCTTGCGCGGCTGGGTTTCCGGCAGTTGTGCCGCGAGGTTGCGCAGGCTGCGCAACGCGCCGCGCTTGGCTTCCCATATCTGGTGAAAATCCTTGAGGATGAAAGTCGCGCTGCCCTTGTAATCGCGGATCATGCGCAGGATGGTGTCGGTCGTGGCTTCGCGCTTGTCGTCAAAAGGCTCGCGCGCTTTCCTGAAACAAACGAACTGGTCGCCAATATCCCAGGTGTACAACCCCTCGCCCTCTGGCCAGCCAGGGCGGCTCGCCAGCTCCATGATTTCCCTCAGCGCCCGCCCTTCTTCGGTGGTGACAACATTGACCACCGCGATGCGCGCGTCGAGATGCAGTTTCAATTCATCTTGAAAGAACATGCGAGGCTCCTTGTTATCGGATCGTACCGATTTTAGACCAACATGCAATTTTGCAGGGCGAGATTAAGGCTCTGCCGTATGGCAAATTCGCATCCGTGAAATGCGACAAGCTGAACTTTATCGCGGATTGGGCGAAGCGTAGCGCACCAACACTCGTCGCGCGTTATTTTATGGCTGTATCGATCACGATATTCAAGCCTTTGGTACCCGGTTTAACGATGCCCGTCGAGCCTTGCAGGTCGCCGGGTTGGCTAACCGGATTACCGGATTTGGTTATGCGCGCCACCACCTCAATCTTGTTGAAACCGGATAGCTTTGCTTGCGGCTGCATCGCCATGCCGTCATCGAGTGTGAATTGCAGGGGCAAGTCTTTTACCTGCTTGCGCAATACGGCCAGCAGCGTTTTTGAGGCTTCCGCATCGCGTGCAAAGATGAATACGGTATCTTCCGGCGCGGCCTTACCGGCCAATGCAGGACTCAATGAAACCCTGCCGGAGATTGCCGATGCCGGGTTATCCGCCGCTTTCCCGGGAGCTTTCCCGACTTGCAATTGCGTCGACCTTTCCTTGCCGCCTTTTTGCATCGCAAGGAATTGGCGCGCTTGCTTGATGCCGTCGCGGATCATTTGCAATTCGGCATTATCCTGCGGCAACAAATCGGCCAGCTTCGTCCAGTGCGCGATGGCCGCAGCATAGTCGCCGCGCTCCATCGCCGCAGAACCGGCCAATGCCAGCGCCATGGTGTTGTTGCCGTCCAGTTCCAGCGCCTTGTTGAGAAACCTGGTCGGTTCCCCCAGCAACGACTGGTTGTTGGTCATCGCATAAACGTCCGCATAACTCGCCCATATCTGCGCTTCATCGGGCACCAGTTTGACCAGTTGCCCATAGGCGCGCACCGCATCGGGAAAACGCTGCAACTCGGCATAGGAGCGCGCCAACACTACCCATCCATCCGGGTCTTCCGGCTGCTGTTCCAGTTTCTTTTCCAGCTCCTGCAGCTTGGCTTCGGAGCGGATGACGCCGAAATCTCCTGCCATAACTGCATCCTGTTGCGGCAACAGCGCCTTGGTATTGCCTAGCGTGAGATAGAGCGGCACGCTGAATAACGGCAGCAATATCGCCAGCACGATTGCCAGTGTCCTGGCAGAACGGCGCGGCGGCTTGATGGGCTGTCCAGAAGTTTTAACCTCCTCCAACAGACGTGCCTGCAATTCGCGCTTGCCTTGCTCGTAGGCATCCTGCGTCAACAGGTCGTCGCGCAGGTCGGCTTCGAGTTCTGCCGATTGGTCGCGCAAAATCTCCAGGTTGGCGGCATCGCGCTGCACCTCTTTATCGCCCCCGGCGTTATTGCCGGAATTGCGCCACAGGGGCAACACCACAAACGGCAGCGCCACGATCAGCAGCACTGCGCAGGTTATCCAGAATAAGGTCATGCTTGCGGATCCTTGACACGAGCGTCGCGAAGCGACACATCACCACTCTCCCCCTCTGGGGGAGAGGTAGGAGAGAGGGAACGGTCACGGCGGCGATAATTTTCATCTGTGATATCGCCGCCGTGTCCGTTCGGTTTGTTTTGTATTTCCGGGGACTCGTTCAATAAGGCAGCGGCGCGTTGTGCATCCGCATCGGACAATTCGGTTTCAACAATCAGGCCCTTGCGTTTGCGTAACTGGTAGATCAGCACGCCGACGCCCAGCAGCAACAGCACGAACGGGCTGTACCAGAGAACCAGCGTGGATTTTTTCACCGGCGGGTCATACAGCACAAAATCGCCGTAGCGTGACACCAGGTAATCGATTATCTGCTGATCGCTCAGACCCTTCTGCATTTGCTCGCGCACTTCGCGGCGCAAGTCTTCGGCGAGATCGGCATGCGAGCTGGCCAGCGATTCGTTCTGGCAAACCAGGCAGCGCAGATTCTCCGCCAGACCGATCATGCGTTTTTCCAGCACCGGGTCGGCAGCCATATCCTTTGCCTGGCCGGCGTAAGAAAAGGCCGGTAGCAGGCACATCAGCAATATCGACAGATATTTCATTTTGCTTGCAGTTCCTTGACCAGCGGGATGATTTTTTCGTCCAGGATTTTCGGCGTCACTGCGCCGATGTGCTTGTGCTGAATAACGCCTTGTTTGTCGATCACATAGGTTTCCGGTACGCCGTATACGCCGTAATCGATGCCCACGCGTCCTTCGGCATCGGACACCACCAGCGCGTAGGGATTGCCATGCTTGCGCAGCCATGCCTCTCCGTCTTCACGCTTGTCCTTGTAGTCCATCCCGTAAATCGGCACGAGGTTCTGGCGCGATAGCTGCATGAATACCGGATGCTCGCTCTCGCAAGCCGTGCACCACGATGCCCACACGTTGAACAGCCACACCTTGCCCTTCATGTCCTGCGGCGAAAACTGTCTGGACGGCTCTTGCAACTGCGGCAGCGTAAATGTGGGAGCCGCCCTGCCGACCAGCGGCGACGGCACTTCGCGCGGGTTCAGCCCCAACCCGACATACATGAAAGCTGCCACGATCAGAAAAACCACCAACGGAAGTATGAAACGCATCATGATTATTTACCCTCTGTCGCCAATTTGTTGCCCGCGCCGCCTTTGCTCGCCGGTTCCCGATTTCCAGCCTTCTTGTGCAGGCGGTAACGGCGGTCGCTGATCGCCAGCACACCGCCTATAGCCATCAACAAGCACCCTGCCCATATCCAGTCCACAAACGGCTTGATATAGACACGCACCGCCCATGCTCCCTTGCTGTCCGGTATCGGCTCGCCCAGCGACACGTACAGATCGCCCAAAAAGCCGGTGTCGATCGCCGCTTCGGTCATCGGCATGCCGGATACGTTGTATTGGCGTTTTTCCGGATACAGCTCGGTGACCAGTTTGCCATTCTTGCTGACTGAAACGCGCCCTTGCGCGGCCACATAATTGGGGCCCTGTGTTTCCGTAGCGCCGTTGAAACGGAATTCGTAGCCGCCGGCCTGCACCGTATCACCGACATCCATGCGCACATCGCGCTCGGTTTCGTAGCCTTTCACCAGCGTTACGCCGATGATGAACACCGCCACGCCGAGATGCGCGAACTGCATGCCGTAATAACTCA
>MGWP01000064.1:0-1695 GCA_001801055.1 Gallionellales bacterium GWA2_55_18
CTGGAGATGAAATACCTGAAGGAACGCAGCGCTGCGATGGGCATGGTACCGGTGCGCCAGCCGGTCAATGAGCCGTTGCAGATACCGGGGCTGGATGCGTTCGATGCGTTGCTGAAAGGCACCGACGAGCGCAAGATTTCGACTACGATGGCGTTCGTGCGGCTGCTCGGCATACTGGTGAAGGACAAGAATATCGGCCAGAAAATCGTGCCGATCGTGCCGGACGAGTCGCGCACTTTCGGTATGGAAGGCATGTTCCGCCAGCTCGGCATCTTCTCGCAGGTCGGGCAACTCTATACCCCGCAGGATGCCGACCAACTGATGTTCTACAAGGAAGATAAGCACGGCCAGATCCTGCAGGAGGGCATCAACGAGGCGGGGGCGATGTCCTCGTGGATCGCCGCCGCGACGGCCTACGCGAATCACGGCACGGCGATGATTCCGTTCTATATTTTCTATTCGATGTTCGGTTTCCAGCGCATCGGCGACCTGGCCTGGGCGGCGGGCGACATGCTGGCGCGCGGCTTTCTGCTGGGCGGCACCGCCGGGCGCACCACGCTGAACGGCGAGGGCTTGCAGCATCAGGACGGGCACAGCCACCTGCTGGCGGCGACCATCCCGAGCTGCGTATCCTATGACCCGACCTTCGCGTATGAACTGGCAGTCATTATTCAGGACGGTCTGCGCCGCATGTATGTGAACCAGGAAAACCTATTCTATTACGTGACGGTGATGAACGAAAATTATGCCCATCCGGCCATGCCGAAAGATGCGGAAGCGGGCATTCTCAAGGGAATGTATCTGTTCAGGGATCAGGGGTCAGGGATCGTGGATCAGAAGAAACCTGTTGTTCAATTGATGGGAAGTGGGACGATATTGCGTGAAGTGATTGCGGCTGCGGAATTGCTGGAAAAGGATTTCGGCATCGCGGCGAACATCTGGAGCGTGACCAGCTTCAACGAGTTGCGCCGCGACGGACTGGATTGCGAACGCTGGAATATGCTGCACCCCGAAGACAAGCCCCACGACAGCCATGTCGGGCAATGTCTCGCCGGGCGCGACGGCCCGGTGATCGCCGTCACCGATTACATGAAGAGTTATGCCGACCAGATACGCGGCTTCGTGCCGGGAAGATATAAGGTGCTGGGTACGGATGGTTTTGGCCGCTCGGATACGCGCGACAAACTGCGCCGCTTCTTCGAGGTGGATCGCTGCTACATCGCCGTTGCCGCATTGAAAGCATTGGCCGAGGAAGGCACGATCAAGAGCAGCGAAGTCAGCAAGGCGATCAAGCTGTATAAGGTCAACCCCGACAAACCCAACCCGACGACCGTTTAAGGTCAGGTGAAAATACGTGGCAGAACTTAAACAAATATCAGTACCGGACATCGGCAACTTCAAGGACGTGAGCGTCATTGAGGTGCTGGTCAAGGTTGGCGATACGGTCAAAGCGGAAGACAGCCTGATCACGCTGGAAACCGACAAGGCATCAATAGACGTGCCGTCACCCTATGCGGGCGTGATAAAGGAAATAAAGATCAAGGCCGACGACAAGGTGTCGCAGGGATCGGTGATTTTACTGCTGGAAAGCGGCGATGTGGCGAGCGCGCCTGCCGTACAGCCTGCTGCCGCCACACCTGTCGTAGTACCGCAAGCCTTGAAGAACAGTGACTCTCCACCATCTGTAGGAGCGGG
>MGWP01000064.1:1709-15563 GCA_001801055.1 Gallionellales bacterium GWA2_55_18
GCAATCCGCCGCTTTGCGCGCGAACTCGGCGTGGATTTGGCACAGGTCAAAGGCAGCGGCGAAAAGGGGCGCGTGACGAAAGACGACGTGCAGAATTTTGTCAAGGCCGCGCTAGCGCAACCGCGCGGCACAGGAGACGGCATGCATGTGCTGCCCATGCCGGTGATAGATTTCGCCCAATTCGGCGCCATCGAAACCAGGCCGCTGTCGCGCATCCAGAAAATCTCCGGGGCGAACCTGCACCGCAACTGGGTGAGCATCCCGCATGTCACGCAGTTCGATGAAGCCGACATCACCGAGATGGAAGCCTTCCGCAAACAACTGGGGGCGGAATACGCCGCGCAGGGCATCAAGATCACCCCATTGGCTTTCCTGCTCAGGGCGGTGATGGAAGCCTTGCAGCACTTTCCGGACTTCAACGCTTCGCTGGATGCCGGGGGCGAGAATCTGATCCTGAAAAAATATTGTCACATCGGCGTGGCGGTGGATACGCCGGACGGCCTGATGGTGCCGGTGCTGCGCGATGTGGACAAAAAAGGCATCGTGCAACTTGCCAAGGAGCTCGGCGAGATCAGCGCGCGGGCGCGCGACAGGAAGCTGGCGGCAACCGACATGCAGGGCGGCAGCTTTACCATTTCCAGCCTCGGCGGCATCGGCGGCACTGCCTTTACGCCGATCATCAACGCGCCGGAAGTAGCGATTCTCGGTGTGTCTCGTTCCGCCATGAAACAGATATACAAGGACGGCGCATTTGTGCCGCGCCTGATGCTGCCGCTGGCGCTGTCCTACGACCATCGCGTGATCGACGGCGCGTCCGCCGCGCGCTTCACCGTTTATCTCTCGCAAATTCTGGCGGACATCCGCCGCCTGGCCCTGTAATCGATGAACAGCAAACCGGTAGGTATTTTTGGCGGCACCTTCGACCCGGTTCATTACGGGCATTTAAGGCTTGCCGAGGAAATGCTGGAATTGGCGAATCTCCGGCAGATCCGTTTCATTCCCACCGGAACGCCGCCGCATCGCGCTGCGCCGCAGGTATCCGCGCAGCACCGCAGCGCGATGGTGCAACTGGCTATCGCCGATCAGCCCGCTTTCATGCTGGATGACCGCGAAGTCAAACGCACCACGCCGTGCTATACGGTGGACACGCTACGCGAACTGCGCGCCGACCTGGGCACGGCACAGCCGCTATGCCTGCTGATGGGCGGCGATGCTTTTCTGCAATTGCACACCTGGCACGAATGGGAGCAATTGTTCGAACTGGCGCACATCGTGGTCGGCTATCGCCCCGGCTTTACTATCGATGAGCGCATCCACAGCGCGACAGCGGAACTGCAACAGCACTATCAACAGCGCCTGTGCACGGCGGATGATTTATCCCGGCAGCCATCCGGCGGCATCGCCGAGCTGGCAATACCGAAACTGGAAATTTCCGCCACCGACATACGCCGCCGCGTGGCGGAAAAACGTACCATACGCTATCTGCTGCCCAATGCGGTGGCAAACTACATTCATCAACATCACTTATATAAACCATGCTGACTACTAAAGAAAAAACCCAAGCCGTTATCGCCGCACTCGAAGACATCAAGGCCAATGACATCACCGTAATCGACACCAGCAAACTCAGCTCGATGTTCGAATGCATGATCATCGCCAGCGCCAATTCCACCAGACAGACCAAGGCCATCGCCGACAATGTAGTGTCCAAGCTCAAAGGGATGGGCGAGCATGTCTACGGACGCGAAGGCGAAGACAGCGGCGAGTGGATACTGGTGGATCTGGGCGAAGTGCTGGTGCATATCATGCAGCCCGCCATCCGCGATTATTACAACCTCGAAGAACTATGGAGCAAGGCACAGGCGGCGAGACCAAAGCTGGCCAAAGCAAAAGAGTAGGTATGAAACTGGAAATACATCTGGTCGTAGGGGCGCGATTCATCGCGCCCTGTTCTATTCATACACCGGACGAAGGGCGCGATGAATCGCGCCCCTACCAAGACCTGCGCTGGAATAAATGAAGCTCATCATCGTATCAGTCGGCCACAAGATGCCGGACTGGATCACTTCCGGCTTCAACGAATATGCCAAGCGGATGCCGCGCGAGATGAAAATCGAGTTGCTCGAAATCAAGCCGGAGCCGCGCAGCACCGGCAAGACCACGGCGCAGATCATGGAGGCGGAGGCGCAACGCATTCTCGCCGCGTTGCCGCAAAATTGCCTGCGCATCGCGCTGGACGAGCGCGGCGTACAGCCGACCACCAGACAACTCGCCGCACAGATGCAGGATTGGATGCGCGAAGGGCGCGATGTGGCCTTCATCGTCGGCGGTGCGGATGGCTTGCACGAATCTGTCAAACCGGCGGCAAAGCAACTGCTTGCGCTGTCGCACCTCACCTTGCCGCATGCCTTTGTGCGCGTGTTGCTCGCAGAGCAGTTGTATCGTGCGCATAGTATGTTGCACAATCACCCCTACCACCGTGAGTGAAAGCATTTATGCGCATTATCCAGCCACGTATCTACCTCGCTTCGCAGAGCCCGCGCCGCCGCGAGTTGCTCAAGCAGATCGGCATCAATTTCGAGATGCTGCTGTTGCGCTCCGACCCGCGCCGTAGCATCGATGTCGATGAAACGCCGCTGGAGGGCGAGCAACCGGAGATCTATGTGCGACGCATCTGCGAAGAAAAAGCCCGGGTAGGGTGGGAGTCATTGCGCCTGCGCAGCCTGCCGCCCTTTCCGGTGCTGGCCGCCGACACCACGGTCACGCTGGATGGAAAGATTTTCGGCAAGCCGGATAATGCCGAACACGCCGCCGCAATGCTACACCAACTTTCCGGTCGCGGGCATCAGGTGCTCAGCGGGGTTGCCATCGCGATGGGCGAACAAATAGAAGTCGCGCTTTCCACCTCCACGGTGCGTTTCGCGCCGCTTAGCGAAGAACGCATCCACCGCTATCTGCTCACCCGCGAATATATAGGCAAAGCCGGTGGTTATGCCATTCAGGGGCAGGCAGGAGCGTTCATCGAACATATTTCAGGCAGTTATTCCGGCGTAATGGGTCTGCCGCTGTTCGAAACCGCCCAATTACTGCAACACTTTGACCACCAAACTCCATGAGTCAAGAGCATGAGCCAAAAAATATGAGCGAAGAAATCCTGATCAACGTCACGCCGCAGGAAACACGCGTTGCGGTGATGCAGCTCGGCGTAGTGCAAGACCTGCATATCGAGCGCGACAGCAGCCGCGGCATCGTCGGCAATGTCTATCTCGGCAAGGTCAACCGCGTGCTGCCCGGCATGCAATCCGCCTTTATCGACATCGGCCTGGAGCGCTCGGCATTCCTGCATGTGGCGGATATTTGGGAGAACAGCAACAGCGGCGATACCGCCAAACCGATCGAAAAAATCCTTTTTGAAAGCCAGACGCTGCTGGTGCAAGTCATCAAGGAGCCCATCGGCAGCAAAGGCGCGCGGCTCTCCACCCAGATCAGCATTGCCGGGCGCCTGCTGGTTTATCTGCCGCAGGAAAACCACATCGGCGTATCGCAACGCATCGAGGGCGCGGAACAGCGAGATGCCTTGCGCGCCATGCTGCAAGCCGCGTTACCGCCCGAACATCAGGGCGGTTACATTATTCGCACCATAGTCGAGGCAACCGCGATGCCGGATTTTCTGGCCGACATCGGCTATCTGGACAAGCTGTGGAGCAATTTGCAAAGTGCGGCACAAAACGCCAGCGCACCGCAATTGTTGTATCGCGAACTCGACATCAGCCTGCGTGTACTGCGCGATTTCGTCAATCACGGCACGGCGCGCATCCTGGTAGATTCGCGGGAAACCTATCAGCGCATGGAAGTTTTTGCCAAGGACTACAATCCAACCGCTACCGAGCATCTCGAACATTATCCGGGTGCGCGCCCGCTGTTCGATCTGTACGGCGTGGAAGAAGAGATCGAGCGCGCCCTGTCCAAACGCGTCGACCTGAAATCCGGCGGCTATCTCATCATCGACCAGACCGAAGCGTTGACCACCATCGACGTAAATACCGGCGGCTTCGTCGGGCTGCGCAATTTCGACGACACCATCTTCAAGAACAACCTGGAGGCCACGCAAGTCATCGCGCGACAACTGCGCTTGCGCAACCTGGGCGGAATCATCATCTGCGATTTCATCGACATGGACACCCAGGAACATCGCGACGCCGTTCTGGAAGAATTCAAAAAAGCACTGGCGCGCGACCACACGCGCATCAGCGTGAACGGCTTCTCCTCGCTGGGGCTGGTGGAAATGACCCGCAAGCGCACCCGCGAGAGCCTGGCGCATGTATTGTGCGAACCATGCCCGACCTGCAAGGGGCGCGGCGAAGTTAAAACCGCACAGACCGTATGCTATGAAATCCTCCGCGAAATCGTCCGCGAAGCGCGCCAATTCAATGCGCGCGAATACCGCATCCTTGCTTCGCAGCAGGTCATAGACTTGTTTCTGGAAGAAGAATCACAGGCATTGGCGCAACTTTCCGACTTCATCGGCAAACCGGTCTCTATGCAAGTGGAGACTCTCTACACGCAGGAACAATACGATGTCATATTGATGTAGCGCTCAGCTCGCAGGGGCGTGATCGGCCATAATACATCCCTGATAAATAATACCAATTCTATTTTGAAACAATAATAATCGCCCCTCAATTCAAGCCACATAGAACACAGAGCTCACAGAGAAAAGCCAAGGGTTTGCTGAGAAAGCAAGCTTCATCCGGCGGATGAGATACCTGCTGGATGGGGAGTCGCACCGTCTCTGCGCCCGCTGTGATCTATGTGGCCAAATGTTTTTCCAGGAATGAATCCAAATATCAGCAAGTGATGCACGGTGTATTCAGTCATGCTTCGTTCCGCTGCACACATTGGCCCGCTGGCTATAGAATGACGCACTGAAACTCGGGAAATTACCATGATCTGGAAACTCCTCATCAGCAGCCTGCTCAAAGCGCGCGTGCGTTTTTCCGAACGGCTCGCGCAGTTGTGGAAGTTCAGCTTCTATCTTTATCTCGCCGGGCTGTTCAGCGTGTTCGCGGTGCTCGATACGACAGTGCTGCATTACACCTCAGATATGCGCCAGGCGGCGTTTGACGCGATGGTGCGCTATCGCATCATTGTGCCCAAGCCCGACCCGGACATCGTCATCGTGGACATCAACGAGGCCAGCCTCGCGGCCATGGCCAAGGACTACGGTCGCTGGCCGTGGCCGCGCCAGGTGCTGGGCGAATTCGTCGAACAGGTTGAGAAGCAGCAGCCGAAGGCGGTGGTGTTCGACATCCTGTTCAGCGACGCGGACGTGTACAACCCGGACAGCGACGCCTATTTCAACGACGCCATCGCCGCCACGCGCAACACCTTTTTCCCGATGCTGCGGCTCGATCCCTCCAGCGACAGCCTGAGCCAGGTCAAGCCCGCGATGATTCCCGGCGTGACGCCGCTGCCCGGCGCGCAGCCGCAGGTGGATGCGACCGTGGCGGTGGTGTTGCCGCATTTCCGGGCCGCGCTCGACGGCGGACGCCTCGGCCTGCACAACATCTATCCGGATGCCGACAACGTGGCGCGGCGCTACAGCGTTTACCGCGACGACTATGGCTGGAAGCTGCCCTCGCTGCCGACGCGCATCGCGCAGGAACTGGGCTGGGGTGCACCGCCCGCACAGGAGGTGCTGCTGAACTGGCGCGGCAAGCCGTTCACCTATAGCTACGTGAGCTTTAGCGACGTATTCGCCGACATGGGCAGCAAGGACAAAAAACGCCCACAGGGCGAATTCAAAAACAAGATCGTCATCATCGGCTCGACCGCGCCCAGCCTGTTCGATATCAAGGCGACACCGCTGGACAAGATGCACCCCGGTGTGGAGATTCTTGCCACGGCCATCGACAACTTCAAGCACGGCGATGCGCTACGTTTCCCGGAGTGGCGCTTTGCGTACCTGTTGCTCACACTGGCCATCGTCTGGCTGACGGCCTGGAGCTTCTACCGCGACACGGGGCGCGACAAGATCGACCGCGCGTTTGGCCTGTCGCAGTTCGCTCTGGTCGGCATCAGTTACGCCAGCATCAATCTCTCCACCACCTACATCAACCTCACCGGCCCGGTCACCGTGGGTATAGCGTTTTTCACACTGGCGCGCCTGTACTCGACGGCGACCTGGCGTGCGCTGGAAAAGAGCATGGTGCGCGCGGCAACGGCGCGCGGCGGCGAATTGCAGGCCACGCTGTTGCTGATCCGGCTGAATACTGAGCACAACGTGATTCGCCCCGTGGTGCTCGGTAGGATACGTAGCGCGCTGGAGAAAACCGGACAGGCCAGCAAGAGCGTGGAGGCGCTGCTCGGCGAACAGAGAGGCCTGTGGAACCTGTTTGAAAACACCCTCGTGGTTTCATGGGTCGCCGGGGCGCAGGACGCCGAGGCGCAGGCGGCGGTCCAAAGCGATATCGACACGCTGCTGGCCGTGTTGCCAACGGTGTTGCGCCGCCATCTCGCCCAGCCGGACAATGCGGCCAGCCATTTCGTCTATCACGGACATATTGCGGGTGGCGATGCGGCGCGCGCCGGCTGGCGCACGATGTTTGCCGAAGCTTTGCTGGAGTGGGATAAACAAACCTGCAGAATGGGTTGAGCGCAGCAATACCCATCTACGAACGGTACTTCCGCTCATACCGTAATGGCGCAGTTTTGTTCTAGCGAGCTAATTGGGGTAAAGCCGAACCATCCTAAGCTGGACGAGCAGGAAACAAAAATGGGAAGCTGTCTTCCCGTAGGTTGGGCAAAGCGTAGCGTGCCCAACGAATGAAAATGCCGTTGTTAATGTTGGGCGCGCTACGCTTTGTCCAACCTACGCAATGATCTACCAACCCATGGTTAATGCTAAGTAAACACAATATCTTTGTTATGTTTTGAGATTATTTGGTTGATAAGGCTAAAAAACAGTTGTCCACGAAAGTCACGAACAAATTCAAAATCAAACAAACCATAGGTCGCGCTATGCCCGACAACTTGATCTTATGGGGTATAGCGCGATCTTGATATCGCACTTATTGACCGCGAGATGGGATTAGCTTTCCAGCAATTGTTTCAATTCGCCGTTTTGGAACATCTCGGTCATGATGTCCGATCCGCCAACGAATTCACCCTTGATATAAAGCTGTGGAATAGTCGGCCAATTGGCGTAGTCCTTGATGTTCTGGCGAATTTCCGGGTCTGCCAGCACATCCACGGTAAAGAATTCTGTCACTCCAAGCGCGTTCAAAATGCGCACTGCGTTGGCGGAAAAACCGCACTGCGGGAATTTCGGTGTGCCTTTCATATATAGCACTACCGGGTGTGTAGTCACTTGCTCGTGAATGCGTTGTTGTACGTCAGTGGTCATAATGTTATTACCTGAATTAAATGGTCGGGAATTCTATCGGTGTAGGGTAGTACCGTCAAGTACGAGTCTCTTCAATTCCGCTATGCCTGTGCAAGTCATGAGCCATGCGAATGCTATAATCCGCGCCTCGATATTGCAGGTGTGTCATGAGTATTATTCCTTCCGTAAATTTCAAATCCCATCTGGCTGATTTGTTCGCGCAGGCATTGCGCGCTGTCGCCCCCGAAGCGGCACAAACCGATATTGTCATCGAACGGCCCAAGCAGGTGGCACATGGCGATTATGCGTGCAGCTTGGCCATGCAGCTTGCCAAGCCATTGCGCAAACCACCGCGAGTTATCGCGCAGGCCTTGATCGGTGCACTGCCCGTTTCCGATATGGTCGAGAAAGTGGAAATCGCCGGTGCCGGCTTCATCAATGTGTTCATCACCACCGCCGCCAAACAAGCAACGGTCAAAGCGGTATTGCAATCGGGCGACGCTTACGGGCGCGGCATGTTGGGTGCGGGACGCAGGGCGCAAGTCGAATTCGTTTCCGCCAACCCGACCGGCCCGCTGCATGTCGGGCACGGGCGCGGCGCGGCTTACGGCGCGAGCCTGGCCAATGTGTTGGATGCGGCGGGCTACAAGGTGTCGCGCGAATACTATGTGAACGATGCCGGGCGGCAGATGGATATTCTTGCGCTGTCCACCTGGCTGCGTTATCTGGAGTCGCTCGGCGCAAAGCTGGTATTTCCGGGAAACGCCTATCAGGGTGACTATGTGCGCGACATGGCGCAACAGGTCAGCGCGGCACATGGCGCAAAATACCTGCGCCCGGTTGAAGAGGTGTTTGCGCATGCGCCGGATTTTTCCGAGCAGCCGGATGCGCATCTCGATGCGTTGATTGCCAACGCCAAGCGCCTGCTGGGCGAGGATTATGCCTACATCCATAACCACGCGCTGACCGAACAACTGGGCGATTGCCGCAACGACCTGGCCGAATTCGGTGTGCATTTCGACGAGTGGTTTTCCGAGCAATCGCTGTTCGACAACGGCCTGGTGGCGCATGTGGTTGAGAGGCTCAAGACCGATAATCGCCTGTACCAGCAGGATGGCGCGTGGTGGTTTCGCTCCACCGCATTCGGCGACGAAAAAGACCGGGTGGTGCAGCGCGACAACGGTTTATATACTTATTTCGCTTCGGATATCGCTTATCACCTGAACAAGTTCGAGCGCGGCTTCGACCGCATCATCAATGTGTGGGGGGCGGATCACCACGGTTACATTCCGCGCGTCAACGGCGCGCTCAAAGCATTGGGGCTGGACAGCGGCAGGCTGACCGTCGCACTGGTGCAATTCGCGGTGCTGTACCGCAACGGCCAGAAAGCGGCCATGTCCACGCGTAGCGGCGAGTTTGTCACCTTGCGCGACTTGCGCAGAGAGGTCGGCAACGACGCGACGCGTTTCTTTTATGTGATGCGCAAGAGCGACCAGCATCTTGATTTCGACCTCGATCTGGCCAAGTCGCAGAGCAATGAGAATCCGGTGTATTACGTGCAGTACGCCCATGCGCGTGTGCATAGCGTGCTGGCGCAATGGGGCGGCGAAACGGCGCGCTTGTGCGAGGCAGATGTTGCGCTGCTGCACAGCGATTACGAAAAAGTGCTGCTGCAACACTTGATTGATTATCCGCAAATTATCGAAAATGCCGCGCAGGATCTGTCGCCGCACTTGATTGCGTTTTACCTGAAGGATTTGGCCGCCGATTTCCATAGCTACTATAATGCCTCGCGTTTTCTGGTCGATGACGAAACAGTCAAATGCGCGCGGCTGGCGCTGATTGCCGCCGTGGCACAAGTGATACGCAATGGTTTGGCGCTTCTCGGTGTGAGCGCGCCGGAAAAAATGTAAAAGGCTTTTCCCACAGCTGTTGCGTCGTGCAATGGCCTTAGGATTATCTTAAATTGGAATGGGTAAAGTATGAGCAAAAACACAGGCAACAAACCCGCCGCACCGCGCAAAGGAGGAAGCCCGCTATTGACCGGCATTCTCGTTGGCATGGTAATCGGTGTCGGCATGGCTGCCGGATTGGCCTGGTATATTACGAAATCACCCAGCCCGTTCGTGCAAAAAGAGCAGGTGGTGGTCAAGCCGCCAGTGGTTGCCGCAAAACCGGCAGCACCTGCCGGAGTTGCTGTGCCCGATGGGCAGCCGGCAACGGCGGCATCCGGCGTGAGCGAGGGTAAACCGCGTTTCGAATTCTACAAGGTGCTGACCGACAAGCAGGATGCAACCATTGCCGCACCGGCCAAGTCCACCGATAAACTACAGCCAATCAAACCGCGGATAGAGGGCGGCAAACAGGCCACCAGTGAGTCGTATTTTCTGCAGGCCGGATCATTTTCAAATGCGGACGATGCGGAGAAGCACAAAGCCAAACTCGCAATGCTAGGCATCGAGGCCGGCATCCAAACCGTTACTATTCCGGATAAAGGGGTGTGGCATCGTGTGCGTTCCGGCCCCTACAAAAATGCGGGCGAAATGAACAGTGCGCGCATTTTGTTGAAACAAAACGGGGTAGATGCCACTCCAACGCATCCGTAGTAGGTTATTTGTCATTATTCAAGGAGCGATTAAGTGAGAAACTTGATTAAAAATTTGTTTGTTGCAGCAATTTTGTTTATCGGCGGCGCGGCAGTTGCCGCAGTGGAACCTGGTAAAGATTACAAGCTGTTGAATCCGCCGCAGCCGACTAACACCAAGAAAATCGAAGTGCTGGAATTTTTCTTTTACGGCTGTTCGCATTGTTACCATCTGCATCCACAGCTAAGCGCATGGGAAAAAACCATGCCCAAAGATGTGGAGCTGGTTTATGTACCGGTTATTTTCCGCGATTCGTGGGAACCGATGGCGCGCACCTTCTACGCACTCGAGTCATTGGGACAGCAACACCAGTTGCACGATGCGCTGTATAAAGCATGGAATGTGGATAACGATGTGCTGGGCGATGAAGCGAAAGTGCTTGATTTTCTCGCGCCGCGCGGCGTGGATCGCGCGAAATTCTCGGCAGCCTACAATTCGTTTTCGATGCAAAGCAAGATAACACGAGCCAAGCAAATGATCCGCAGCTACGGTATCACCGGCACCCCGACTTTGGTCGTGGACGGCAAATACCTCATCACCGGCGTACAGCCTGCGGAATACATTCGCATATTGAATGAAGTCATCGACATGGTGCGCAAGGGGCGTTCTCCGGCAACAACCAAGGGCAAAGCAAAACAGTAATGCCCCTGAAAGTAGCGGGCCTTGCATGTCCATTCGACTAAACATGCAAAAGACGCATGTTGAGTCACTGGTCATAACCGGTGTGTCGAGCGGCCTCGGCCTTGCTCTGGCGCGCCATTATCTTGAACGCGGCGCAATCGTCGCCGCCTTTGCGCGGCGCGGCGAGTTGCTGCAAGCCCTCACCGCAGAATTTCCCGGTAAAGTTTATTGCTATGCACTGGATGTGCGCGATGCGCCTGCCATGCAGGATGCGGCCAACGATTTCATCACGCGTGTTGGTTGCCCGGATATCGTGATCGCCAATGCCGGTGTGAGCGTCGGAACGCTTACCGAATATGCCGAAGACCTCGATACCTTTCAGCAAATCATGGATATCAATGTGCTCGGTATGGTGAAAACCTTCCAGCCTTTCATCGCGGCAATGCGTGCGGCTGCCCTCTCTTCCAGCCCCTCTCCCGCAAGCGGGCGAGAGGAGCACTTCACGTTGGTTGGCATCGCCAGCGTGGCTGGCTTTCGCGGCCTGCCGGGGGCGAGCGCCTACTCCGCATCCAAGGCAGCCGCGATTTCCTATCTGGAATCCCTGCGTGTTGAATTGCATGGCAGCGGCGTAAAGGTTGTCACGATTTGCCCGGGCTACATCAGCACTCCGATGACTGCCGTTAACCCTTATCCGATGCCATTCATGCTGGAGGCGGATGAAGCGGCGAAGCGCATGGCGCGCGCCATCGAACGGCAAACCGCATTCGTTGTGATTCCGTGGCAAATGGGTCTGGTCGGGCGTGTACTCAGGCTGTTGCCGCGTTGGCTGTATGATCGCCTGTTTGCCCTTGCGCCGCGCAAACCACGCAACCGGGCCTAGGTATGCGCCTGTACCAGAAATTTCTCGACGGTGTACCTGAGTATCTGGCGCGCTATTACTGGTGGGCGTATCTGTGGCGAGGGAGCATCTGGTTTTTCGATCACCAGCCTGTGATCAACACCATCCTGTTCGGCCAGTATGGAAAATTGCTGAAAAAAACGCTGGCGCAAGCCGAGAGAAATCCTGCCGCAAAAATACTGCAATTGACCTGCGTATACGGCAAGTTCACTCCCTCGCTGTTGTCCTGCACGGGTGGCGAAATGCACCTGTGCGATGCCGCAAGCGGGCAGTTGCAGTTGGCATGGCGCAAAACCCGGCATGCCGCCGAACGTTGCCATTTTGCGCGCATGAATGCGGAATCCCTTGGCTACCGCAATGATGCGTTTGATCAAGTGATTGTATTTTTTCTGTTTCACGAAATGCCCGCCGGGGCACGCCATAACGCTTATGCTGAAATCGCGCGCGTGGTGAGGCCGGGAGGTTCGGTGCTGATCACGGAATATGCGGCAGCCCCGCTGCGGCACTGGCTGTATCGCATCGCACCATTCCGCTGGCTGCTTGGACGCCTCGAACCGTTTCTGCCGAATTTCTGGCAGGAAGATGTTGCGGCGAAATTAAGCGGAGCACTTAAGAAAAATGATAAGGCGTTGGCGGGTGAGCCAGGAATAGAGCATTGTTTTGCGGGCTTTTATCGCATCATGCAATTTAATTTGGCAACCCATTGAACCTAGAAAAAGCAGTTGCCCACGCAAGGCACGAAAAAACACAAACAGATTCAAATGCATGCAAATGTTAGCCGCACCGCCTGATTGGTGCGTGGTCAACACTTGGAACTGATTGATTTGTTTCGTGTTTTTCGTGAATGAAAAGAGCTTTTAGCCAAAATAATCCATTAGATTGTAGGTCGGGTTTCAGCCCGACAAGTCGGGTTAAAACCCGACCTACACCCCCTTGATTTACCGATGCCTCAAGTGTTAATGGACAATCTGTGTTTAAGGTTGAACAGTGTGTGCCAATGGGCAGGCAGCAAAATTTTGTATGGAATTAAGCGGGTTGTGTGCCCTTGAATTATTTCTTGGGGAGCTCATTGATAAAATCCAGATGTTGGATTTCATTACTGGATGCGGGAGAAACCGTGGCTGATTTAAATTCGGCAAGGTTGTGTTTATGAAATAAATTTTTCTGTCTCTTGTATATGAACCACAACAATCCCAGCAAAAGCAGGATAACCGCGATTAAAACCCAGCTCAATACGGTAATTCCGCTATCAACAGGCTGTTTTGCAATTTGTGCAGGAATTATTACGGGGGGCGGTGCAGGAGCTACGGCAACAGGGCTGCTTTCTGGAATACGGATTGCCGGTGTCATCTCCAAGGTCAAAGCGGGGGCAGCAGGTGCGCCAGCCTGCGTCTTTAGCCTGTCTACTTCCTTGAGCAAGGCTATTTGTTTTTCAAGCAGGATAATTTGTTGCTCGATTGCCTCGTTTTCTTTTTGAAGCACAAATATCTCGTCGGCGTACGAGCCTTCTTTCTTGATTAGCAATTCCGGTTTGGCCGCTTTCCTTGCTTGCTGTTTTACCTTCGACGCCGGCTTTGCTGAAGCATCTGAACTGCCGCGTTTCCGCTTTACATTATCTACCGTCTTTATATCGGTTTCGCCC
Organism: Gallionellales bacterium GWA2_55_18; assembly: GCA_001801055.1. Taxonomy (GTDB): domain Bacteria; phylum Pseudomonadota; class Gammaproteobacteria; order Burkholderiales; family Gallionellaceae; genus Gallionella. The sequence goes on from MGWP01000064.1 coordinate 14,900, forward strand.
ATTTCAGCAGGAAGGCTTTCATTTTTGCCGGGAGAAGCTTTTGCCGGTTCATGCGGCGCTGGCTTGTCTTCAATATCGTTTGGCACCTCAACGATGTTTCCCATGAGCACACCGTACTTGCCTGACGGCGAGGAGGTATTTATAGCGATATCTTCATTATTCGATGCAGCAAGCGGCGCATCGTTGGCATTTTTAAATTCAGGTAGAAAATCAAACGTCTTGTAAACCGAACCGCTTGATGGCGACTTGTATTTGATGATAATGCGATAAAAGAAATCTTCGCTTCGCTCGCCGTCCACCCGCAGAAAATATTGCCCATCCGGCCTTTTTTTGATAAAAAAAGTCAGGCGCCCTTCATAAACCGAATCGCATCCGGCCATTGCGCTGCCAATCAGGGATGAACGGCATTCGCTACCTCTCACCTGATAAAATTTAACGTCTTTATCGTAAACACCTACAAGGTAAATATTGGCCGAAAAAGGCTCGCCGACGCGGCTGGTAATTTGCGCCTCGCCCAATGACATCGCCGATACAACCGGTGAAAGGCAGGCAAGAAAAAATACCAACAGAAAATTTTTCGATATAAGTTTCATAGGGAAAAGCAGCGTACCATGCCAAGCAGAATATTCAGTTTGCAAAGCGATAGCCCAACAAAACTGCGCGT
>MGWP01000065.1 GCA_001801055.1 Gallionellales bacterium GWA2_55_18
CGGACACCATCAGCAACTGCTTGAACAGTTGCGGCGACTGCGGCAGCGCGAAGAACTCGCCCGGATGCACGCGCGACGGCACCAGGTAGTCGCGCGCGCCTTCCGGCGTGGACTTGGTCAGCATCGGCGTCTCGATGTCGATGAAGCCGCGGCTGTCGAGGAAACGGCGGAACGCCATCGCCACCTTGTAGCGCAACATCAGGTTCTTCTGCATCTGCGGGCGACGCAGGTCGATCACGCGATGGGTCAGGCGCACGTTCTCGGAGAGGTTTTCGTCGTCGAGCTGGAATGGCGGTGTGACGGAAGTGTTCAGCACCTCGATCTCATGGCACAGAATCTCGATCTCGCCGCTGCCGATGTTGGCATTGGTCGTGCCCGCCGGGCGGCGGCGCACCTTGCCGATGACGCGCAACACGAATTCGTTGCGTATCGATTCGGCGATCCCGAACATCTCTGGCCGGTCCGGGTCGCAGACGACCTGCGCCAGCCCTTCGCGGTCGCGCAGGTCGATAAAAATCACCCCGCCGTGGTCGCGGCGGCGGTGCGCCCAGCCACACAGGCTGACGGTTTGGTCGAGTTGGTCGGTGTTGAGCAGTCCGCAATAATGAGTTCGCATGGTTCGGTTATGGTTTTGGAAAATGTTCGGGATTAATTTGGGGGAGGCACCCGCGTGGAAAGCGTCTCGGTAGAAAGTATTTGGTGCGGCATCTCTTCCGGCGTGGCGACCACGCCCATCGATACGATGGTGCGCAACGCCACGTCTACCGTCATATCCAGTTCTATGGTATCCGCCTTGCGCACATAAAAATAAAAACCGTTTACCGGACTGGGTGTGGTGGGGATGAACACCGCGACATACTCCTCATCGAAGAGGTTGCTTACTTTGCCCGGCACGCTGGTCTGAAACGCCAGAGACCAGGCTTGCGGGTGGGGATAACGCACCAGCAGCACCTTGCGGAACGAATTGCCGCTGCCGGACAGCAGCGTATCGCTGACCTGCTTGACGCCCTTGTAGATGCTGCCGACAAACGGCACATGCAGCATCACTTTTTCCGAATACATCCACAGTTGCTGGCCGAACACGTTGCGTATCAACAAGCCGGTCGCAAGCACCACCATGAATGTCAGGATGATGCCCCAGCCGGGGATGTGGATACCTAGAATCTTGTCGGGATGCCATTGCTCAGGCAACAGCGACAATGTCTGATCCATTGTGCCAATAGTCAGGTTCAGCACCCATATGGTAATGCCGAGCGGAACCCAGACCAGCAGACCGGTGACGAGGTATTTTTTCATGCGCCTATATTTCCAAGCATCAGGCGGCGCTGCTGGCAATCGGGCAGGAATTGGCGCTGGCGCAGGGGGTCGCGCAAGCCGGTTCGGCGCTGGACTCGGCTTTTTTGGGCTGGCTGCCGTTCTTGAAGTCGGTGGCGTAATAGCCGCTGCCCTTCAGTTGAAAACCGGCAGCAGTCAATTGTTTGGTAAAAGTGTCCTTGCCGCATTCAGGGCAGGTAGTGAGCGGGACATCGCTCATTTTCTGCATTATGTCCTTTTGCAAGCCGCAATTGCTGCATGCATAAGCATAAATAGGCATAACGTCTTCCTATAGGGTTGTTTTCAAAGGCGCACATTATACATTAGCAGGCTGTTGAAAAAGGCTTACTCGTCATACATAAGGTGCGATTCAAACTGAGGTTGTCATTGGCATTCAGGCGACAACCAGCTTGAAAATTTCCGGTGCCCCCTGCCAACGCTTCGCTGCACGCCTCGCGAGGCGCAACGCATGACTTGTGGTCAAGGCGGCTCGCTATTCCTTTCTGGTATCGGGCTTTCACCGACTATCACTTGCCAGTTTGTGCTGGAGAGCCGCTTTCCAGGTTAATGAATCCAAACACTTAATAGCTAATGCCTCTGAATCATTCTCAGGCAAGGCGGCGTGGGTGTACCTCCCCCTTCAAGGGAAGTGCTAGGGGGAGGATGTGGTCGGAATGCTGATAAACCGGCTTTCTCATGCACCCCATCCTCATCACAGCCTCTCCGTTGAAGTTGAGGAAATTGTGCAGCAACTGAAAATTATTCATACGCATTTGCGATTATGATCCATTGTCGGGAAGTATTTTTTGTATCCCAATCTTGGATTTAGTGTTGATTAGAAAGGGTGCGGATATATTAGCGTAAATATTTTCTTTAACCTGTTTGTGCTTGCATAAAGGCGCATCGCTTTTAACAGACAAAGTTACCAGAACGATAACATCACCCGAATCGTCAATTTCAAGCTCGGCAGTCTCGCTGTCAGTCAACATCAAATTGAAATTAAAACCAAACAATACCGGATCCGTCAAAGGTAACGAAACATCTCCATCATCCATCGATTGAAGATGAACAATCATGGCGTTCGCCAGATTACCTTGGTCATCAATTTCGTGGAATAGCGTCCAATTCTTGTACTCTTCAAAACCGGGTATACCCCGTGGAAAAGTAATGATTTGGTCAGGGTTAATGCTTAATTCGCCAAATTGTGTTTTCACCTCGATATTCGCCATAACTTCTACTCCCGGTTGTTGGTTTTATCCGCATATCATTGATTTTCCCGCTATCCACTACATCTGTAAAGGTTTTTTCAGCGAGGCTATGCGTGTTGATGTAGTTGTGTGGTTGTAGTAATCTCATCGGCTCTGAGAAACAACTCACCGATTTATCGAATTCGATGATCCAAAGCCCTTCTAATCCATCGTCTAGCCCGTCTCCGGACAAGCTGCAGGGGTTTATTGCCAGCTTGCCCGGAATGGCTTGTCAAATCGAGTTGCAAAAAAACGGCACATTTACGTTCCCATACGTCAGTGAAGGTTGTTTGACACTGTTTGGAGTTTCTGCAAATGAACTGCAAGGCGACCCTGCCTGCTTTTTGAATCTCATCCACCCCGAAGATGCGCCTTCGCTTCTTGTAACCTTGAAAATTTCGGCGCAAACCATGTGTTTCTGGAATTGGGAAGGGCGCATTATTTTGCCGAATGGCGAAACCAAATGGATCAGTCTCGGCGCTACCCCACAGGAAACACCGAGCGGATTGCCGCGCTGGGAAGGCATCATACTCAATACCACGCAAAGCAAGCTGGGCGAACTTGAAGTTAAACGGGTGCAGCAGCAATTGATGGAGCTATCGTCGCACATTCAGGATGCCAAGGAGCAGGAGCGCCTGCGCATCGCGCGCGAAGTCCACGACGAAATCGGCAGCCTGCTCACGGCAATCAAGATGGATTTGTCGTGGATGGTACAGCGCTTGCCGGCAGACAACCATGCTCTCACCAACAAGGTCAAAACCATAGAGGAACTAGTAAACAGGGCGATCACCTCCGCGAGCAATCTTGCGCATAGCTTGCGACCGGGGTTTCTTGATTGTTTCGGCATTATTGCGGCGATTGAAATTGAGGCACAGGAGTTCAGCAAACGTAGCGGCATCTCTTGCACCGTCGTCAAATCGCAAGAAAGCATCGAACTGCCCGAAGCTCATTCCATTACCTTGTTCCGTGTTTGCCAGGAGGCATTGAACAACATCCTGAAGCACGCTCATGCCAAGCATGTGCAGATCGAAATCGTCAAAGGAACAGACCATCTCGAACTGATCATCTCAGATGACGGGGTCGGGTTTAGTGAGGCGGCGCGTAATAAGCCGCGTTCGTTTGGTTTGCGCGGGGTGCATGAGCGTGTCGCGCATCTCGGCGGCACGGTTAAAATTGCCAGCACTCTGGGCAGGGGGACGCAAATCGCCATTTTCGTCCCGTTAATAGAAGAAACACCGCAGCAGGCGCTTTTCGGCGATACGTCAATATGATTAATATTCTCGTGGTAGACGATCATGCGCTGATCCGCAAGGGCTTGAAGATGCTGCTCGAGGAGGGGCCCGACTTCCACATCGCCGGTGAGGCGGAAACCGGCCTGCAAGCCATAAACATGGTGCGCGAACAGCACTTCGATTTGGTATTGCTGGATATCTCCCTGTCGGACAAGCACGGCATAGATGTGCTCAAACAACTCAAGCTGGAGCAGCCAGATGTCAAGATTATCGTGCTGAGCATGTACCCGGAAGAGCAATACGGCGTGCGTGCGCTAAAAGCAGGCGCGATGGGTTACATCAACAAGCAGAGTGCGCCGGAAAAGCTGGTCGGCGCGATTCAACAAGTGATCAGCGGAAAGAAATATATCAGCGCACCCCTGGCGGAGCAATTGTTGAGCAACCTGATCGGCGAATCTCAGGAAATGATGCATCAAAACCTATCCAACCGCGAATATCAGACACTTTGCCTGATGGCATCCGGTAAGTCATTGACTGAAATTTCTGAAATCATGGTGCTTAGCCCCAAAACTGTGAGCGTCTACCGCGCCCGCATGCTGGAAAAAATGGGCTTTAAGAATAATGCCGAGGCGGTTCATTACGCCATTGCGCACGATCTGGTAGAAGCCAAAAAATGAAATAGGGGAATACTTTCCCGCTATTCAGCACATCACAATCTCTGTGATATCCGATAATCGCCCGAACTAAATTTCCGTTATAGGTTATAGCTGGCGGCGAATCTGTACCTTGGTAATTTCTCAATGAGCCATGGCGAATGTTCGCCACGGGTTGCCGTGCCACATATGCATGCTTATGCAAGCAAGAAACTTTTTGCAGCACAGCATAACCAGCGGCTTGGCTGTCGATTTATGCCAGCTTGGACGAATGACTGATAGTTGCATCAGTTGGAATGAAATGTGGATTTTTAGAGGTGTACTTTAAAGAAAAATAATTTATTGAGCCATGAGCAAATCAACCCAAAGTCCATCCGATCTTGCGCGCGAAACGCTAAAAACGTTGGCATCACGCAAGACTCCTCCGACGCCGGGCAACTATGCCAAAATTTATGCCGAAATCAGCGGCATAGCCAGTGAAGAAAATAACAGTGCGGAAAAAGTCTTGCGCGGTGTTGCAGATCGAATTGAAAAAGCACCCAAATTCACGCCTGTCAGTATCGCATTGAGGAAAACAATCGGAGCGGGAGACTGGGAGCAATGCCTCAAGGAGATTGAAAAAGTTCTACCCAAAACTGACGGCAGTGAAACGATCCAGTCGTGGTCTGACCTGATACGTGATTTGCTGCGCCAACTGGAAGCCACCCACAAAGGCTTGACCATTGCCCGCAAAAAAGAGGCACTGGAAAATGTGTTGTCACGGTTTGCGGCAAATCCGGAAGTCTTGCATGAAAAACTGGCCGGTCTGATCAAATCATGGAGAGAGTACCAAGTTGCGATTGGCGCTATCGAAATGGAGCCTGCGCTGTCCGGCGCGGTTGAGCCACCGGCTATTAATACTGCTGCATCTACGCGCAGTTTCGGCGGAAATGCTGAAATACTCGACAAGCTTTCGGAATTGTTGGCGCAAGCACTGGAAAGCATACTCAGCGCGTTACCGGAGTCGGCGCAGGATGTGCAGAATCTGGTTATCCAGGTGCGCAGCAGCAAAGCTCCCGAACAGCTTGCCGCGCTGGAAAAACAACTGCGCCAATTCTGGATAAAGGTCGAATTGCGCGCCGGGGACAATGCCAAGATTCACGAAGGCTTGGTGCGCCTGTTGCGTCTGTTGGTAGAGAACATCGGCGAAATGGTCGAAGACGAAGAATGGCTGTTCGGGCAGATAGCCATTCTTCAGGAGATTATCGACAAGCCAATGGACAGGCATGCCATCGCGGACGCTGAGCGCAGCCTGCGCAATGCCGTCATCAAGCAGGGAATGCTCAAGCAAAGCCTGAACGATGCCAAGTCCACCCTCAAAAACCTGATGACCAGCTTTATTGACCGGCTCGTGGAAATCACCGAAAGCACCGGCGAGTATCATCAGAAAATCGAGAGTTATAGCAAGAAGATCGGCAAATCCGACAATATTACCGAGTTGAGCCATCTGCTGGAAGACATCATGCAGGATACGCGCATTATTCAAGCCAGTGCGCTACGTTCGCATGAGGAATTGGTCGGCACGCGCCAACAAGTGCAAGAAGCGCAAGCCAAGATCAAGGAGCTGGAACATGAGCTCAACCAAGTCAGTGAATTGGTGCAGCAAGACCAGCTCACCGGAGCGCTCAACCGGCGAGGCATGGATGCCGCTTTTGAGCGCGAGGCTACACGCGCAGACCGTAGCAGCCATCCGCTGTGCGTCGCGCTGCTCGACATCGACAATTTCAAACGCCTCAACGACACGCTTGGGCATCAGGCGGGTGACCAGGCGCTGATTCATCTGAGTAGCGTAATAAAGGAAACATTGCGCCCCAGCGACTCGGTGGCGCGTTACGGCGGCGAGGAATTCATCATCATCCTTCCGGAAGTCGTGCTCGAAGAAGCTGCGGCTACCGTAGAGCGCTTGCAACGCGAGCTGACCAAGAAATTTTTTCTGCATGAAAACGACCGTGTCCTGGTGACTTTTAGTGCAGGTGTTGCGCAGCGAGCGCTGGAAGAGTCCCAAGAAGACGTTATTGGGCGTGCCGACAAGGCAATGTATGAAGCCAAGAAAACCGGCAAGAACCGTGTGGTCGTGGCGAAATAGGAAGCATACGAAAAATGTATTAAGCGGAAATTGTGAAACTTCACACAAAATAAATTTTACAGTTGTTAATAAGGAGCAAAAATGCCCCAGATCATCAATACCAACGTCATTTCGCTGAATGCACAGCGTAATCTGAACAGTTCGCAAGGCGCGCTGCAAACTTCATTGCAGCGATTGTCTTCCGGTCTGCGCATCAACAGTTCCAAGGATGATGCTGCGGGCATGGCCATTACAGAGCGCTTTACTTCACAGATTCGAGGCCTGAATCAGGCCGCCCGAAATGCCAATGACGGCATTTCCCTGGCGCAGACGGCCGAAGGCGCACTGGTGGAAACCACCAATGCGTTGCAGCGTATCCGCGAACTGGCCGTGCAGGCGGCCAACGATACCAACTCTGCAAGCGACCGAGCTGCACTGCAAGCGGAAGTTGCACAATTGCAATCTGAAATCAACCGGATTGCAACCAGCAACCAGTTCAACGGCAAGAACCTGCTGGATGGCACTTTTACCGCCCAGTCCTTCCAGGTTGGCGCAAATGCCAACCAGACTCTTGGTATCAGCATTAACAATGCTCAAGCAACAGCTATCGGCGATAACCGCGTGACCGAAACAGGCACCATGAACACCGCCAAAACGGCAAGCGCCGCCAAGACTACCAACTTCACCTCTGCCGGGGAAATACTGACTGTCTCCGGCTCTTTAGGTACTGCTACTACAGCAACCACGGTTGCAGGAGACAGCGCATTTACGATTGCGGCGAATGTCAATGCCATCTCTGCCAGCACGAACGTAACGGCAAAGGCGATAACCAAAGCAACGCTGGGTACGCTGAGCGGCACAGGCTACATTTCATTCAGCTTGTTTGGCGTAAATTCGACAGCTGCTACCGTCGGTGCAACGGTGAACACTACCACCGACTTGAGTCCGCTCAATGATGCAATCAACAATCTTTCGGCAACAACCGGCATCACGTCATCCGTATCCACTGGAACGCTCACTCTGACTAACAGCCAGGGGTATGACATCAACATAGCAGATTTTTTAGGCTGCGCAACTGCGCAGTTTAGGGGGTTGGATGGGTTTACCAGCTCTACATCCGGTGCAGCAGTGACGCTGACGGCAACTGCCACAGACAGCTCAGTAGTCGGCGGAACATTGCGCTTCTCATCTTCCAGCGGATTCACTATTTCTTCAGCATCAGTTGGTGGTGTCTTCAGCGCAACCACATCAAATGGCAGCAATCTCACGGCTGTATCCAGCATCAGCATTGGCTCTCAGTTAGGTGCGAACGAAGCGATTGATATCATCGACACCGCACTACAAACAATCAATACGCAGCGCGCTACGCTGGGCGCGGCGCAGAATCGTTTCTCTTCTGTGGTGACAGCATTGCAGACCACCTCTGAAAACTTGTCCGCAGCACGCAGTCGGATTCAAGATGCTGATTTTGCGGCGGAAACGGCGCAACTGACCCGAAACCAGATATTGCAACAAGCGGGTACAGCGATGCTGGCACAGGCAAACGCGCTGCCAAATACTGTATTGTCGCTATTGAAATAGCCGCCATAAAAATGGCAATACATCCACAAAGCGGGTTAAGCAAGGATGGACATTTTTTGCCCAACTCGCAAAGTCACGAAACAAAACAAGATGTTGCAATAGTTCGGCGGCTAACCCATCGGATTTTTCGTGACTTTCGTTAACCAATGACTTAGCGCATGTTTTACCGCGCTTAGTCAGATGGCTAGTTAGTTCACCAGGGCAACTGCTTTTTCCAGGATAACTAAATATAGTCCATGCGTTCAATCAGCTATCCGCAATGGATCGCGAACATTCATGATGAGCCTCTAAAAATTCATTGTTAGAGGCTTCCATGGGTTTTGTTTGTGTCGCAAACGGAAGTTGACGCAGCCGCTCGGCCCGCCAGATCGAGTGTATCGCCAGCAAAACACTACTTTGCGGTGATTTGTCGAAATAACTCCAGCCTGCGCGCATCGATTTCTTCCGCCTCGACGGCATGTTGCAACGCGCAGCCTGGTTCATGCAGGTGGCGACAGTCGTAAAAGCGGCACTGACCGCGATACTTTGCAAACTCCACAAACCCCTCTTCTATCCCGCCAAAGCTCAGGTGATGCAGACCGAATGCCTGTACGCCGGGGCAATCGATCATGCTGCTACTGTCATCTATCCGGTACAAGCGCGCATGGGTGGTGGTGTGCTTGCCGGAATCCAGCGCGCTGGATATTTCGCGCGTGGCTGCCTGCGCATCAGGCAGCAGCGCGTTGATGATGGTGGATTTGCCCATACCCGATTGCCCGACCAGCACGCTGGTATGGCCTTGCAGGAGCGGGCGCAGTTGCGATACATTTTGCTTGGCACTGAGTTCCAGCACGCGGTAGCCGATAGCGCGATAGGGCTTGAGCCGTTTGCGCGCGGCGGCTGCGGCATCATGCAGGTCGCATTTGTTCAGCACGATCAACGCGTCCAGTTGTTGGTCATGCGCCGCAACCAGGCAACGCGCCAGCAGACCGTCGTCGAACGAAGGCTCGGCGGCCAACACCACGATGATTTGCGTGACGTTCGCTGCGATGAGTTTTTCGCGGAACGTCTCGGAGCGGTGCAACAGCGAGCGGCGCGGTGCGATGCGCTCGATCACGCCCTGTGCGTCGTTCTCGGCAGACGCCTCTCCGGTGAGTTTGATTTCCACCATGTCGCCGCACACCACCGCGCTTTTTTTGCCGCGTGTCAGGCAGGCGATCTCGCTGCCATCTGCCATGCGCACCAGATACTGGCGGCCAAATGCCGCAATGACTTGCCCTTGGATGATTTCGGTCAAGATTCGAGCAGCGCTTTCGCGGCGCAAATGAAGTTGCTTAAGGTTTGCATTGTTTATTCCATTCCTCTTTCAAACGGAAAATAATCCGTAGGTCGTGCTCCGCCCGACAACTATATCCGGCGGACAGAGCCCGCTCTACAAAAAAGCATATTTGATATAAAAGTGGAATTGCTGATCGTATCGCACATGTTCATGACCTTCCCTCACTGCACTTTAAGACGCGCAACGCGCACCGCTGCGGGCGGGTGCGAATCGTAGAACGCGGAATATAGCGGATCCGGGGTAAGCGTGGCGGCATTGTCCTGGTACAACTTCACCAGCGCATTCGCCAAATCAGTTGCGGCGGTTTGTTTGGCCGCATAAGCGTCGGCCTCGAACTCATGCTTGCGCGAATAAACAGACATCAGCGGATTAAACAGGAAACTGAATACCGGCAGGATCATGAAAAACAGCAGCAGCGCGAGCGCAGTGGAGCCTTGCCCCGAGACTCCCGAGGTATCGATGGGCAAATGGGTGACTCCCAAACCCTGATAAAACCACGTGGTCTGCATCAGTTGGCCGAGCAGCCACAGGAATCCAAGGCTCATGGCAAAGGTCGCTGCGATGCGTTTCATCACATGATGGCGTTTGAAATGCCCCAGCTCATGCGCCAGCACCGCCTCAACTTCATTGCCGCTCAGCCGCTCCAGCAGCGTGTCGAAGAATACGATGCGCTTGGTTTTGCCGAAGCCGGTGAAGTAGGCGTTGCCGTGCGCGCTACGTTTCGAGCCATCCATCACGAACAGCCCCTTCGCGGTAAAGCCGCATTTGCCGAGCAATGCCTCGATACGCGCTTTCATCGCCTCGTCCTGTAGCGGCGTGAATTTATTGAACAGCGGCGCGATGAACGACGGGTAGATGAACAGGATAGTCAGGTTGAACACCATCCACGCCAGCCACACATACAGCCACCAGTAAGCACCCATGCGCTCCATCAGCCACAGCACGCCGAACAGCAGCGGCAAGCCGAGTATCGCGCCAAGCAGCAGGCTCTTCAACGCGTCGGTCAGATAGAGCGCCAGGGTCATTTTGTTGAAGCCGAAACGCGCCTCGATAACGAAGGTGCGGTACAGGCTGAACGGGGTTTCCAGCAGCGACGAAAGCAGCAACACCGCAACGATGGTCGCCATGCCCTGCGCGAGCGGCGCATCGAACCAGCCATTGCAGATATCGGCGATGAATTGAATACCACCCGCCAGCGTAAAAGCCAGCAACAGCGCGGCATCAAACAGCGCACCGAGCATCGCGAAGCGCGTCTTGGCCGAGGTGTAGTCGGCCGCCTTCTGGTGGTCGGCCAACTGGATTTTTTCGCGGAACGCATCCGGCACTGCGGCGCGATGCGCGGCGACATACCGCAGATGGCGGCGCGCCAGCCACAGCTTGGCAAGCGTGTTCAGCAATAGTGCTGCGCTGAAAATGAAGGTGAATAGTGTCGCGGTCATGGGATGTGAATTCAGTTTTCGAGAGAGGTGCACTTATGCCACAATACGCTTCTTGCAAATCATGTCAGGGCGCGCGGATTATGGCACAAAATCAAAACCACCTTATCTGGATTGACCTGGAAATGACCGGCCTCAACCCGGACACCGACCGGATAATCGAGCTCGCCATCGTCATCACCGACAGCGATCTGGAAACTATCGCCGAAGCACCGGTGCTGGTGGTGCATCAACCTGACAGCGTGCTGGACGGCATGGACGCATGGAACAAATCCACACATCGCAAATCCGGGTTGATCGAAAAAGTTAAAGCCTCCACGCTCGACGACGCGACGGCGGAAGCGCAGATGATCGAGTTTCTCAAGGAATACGTGCCGATCAATATCTCGCCGATGTGCGGCAACTCCATTTGCCAGGACCGGCGCTTTCTGGCGCGCTGGATGCCCAAATTCGAGGCCTACTTCCACTACCGCAACCTCGACGTGAGCACCGTCAAGGAACTCGCCAAACGCTGGAAACCGGAAGTTGTGCAAAGCATGAAAAAGCACGGCAAACATGAGGCGTTGGCCGATATCTACGAATCCATCCAGGAATTGCGCCACTACCGCGAGCATTTCATCAAGCTGTAATCTGCCTGCTCCAATTCTATTTGGAACCCAATAACCCCGTAGGGGCGCGATGAATAAATCAACCTAAAAACGGCAATTCATCCACGAAAAACACGAAAGGCACGAAATAAAACAATAAGTTGCATTGGCTTGGTGACTCGCCCATTGGGTATTCATTAGCAGCGTTGAGTTCTTTGAATTTGTTCGTGTTTTTCGTGACTTTCGTTAACCAATGACTTAGCGCATGTTTTACCGCGCTTAGTCAGATGGCTAGTTAGTTCACCAGGACAACTGCTTTTTCTAGGATCAATGGAATTATTAACGTGCATCCTTCGTAGCCGCCTCGACCAGTGCCGCCATAGCCGCCGCGTCGCGGCATCCGCAACCGCCCAGCCCTTCAATCACCCCGGCCCGATTTTGCGCGGGCTGATTCTGGCTCGCCTTCCATTTGCCGGATAGCCGGGTGATGACGATCTCGATCCCGACGATTGCCTTGATCGTCTCCTTGATAAACTCGCGGGGCGCGTCCGATACCGCCCACGGTTTTGGGAAATTCGCCTCGTGGTAATCGGTGAGCGTTTCGAGATGTTCGCGCACCCAGCCCGCATCGTCGATGGCGCGCAGCGTGCCGTAGGCGTGGACGACGGCGTAATTCCAGGTGGGTGCGACCTTGCCGGTTTCCTGCTTCGTCGCATACCAGGACGGTGTGATGTAGGCATCCGGGCCGTGGAATATCGCCAGCGCCTCGATCTCTTTGGCGAAATCGCGCCACAACGGATTGGCGCGCGCCACATGGCCGCGCAACGTGCCGAACGGCGCGGGCGCATCCGAGAGGTGCAGCGGAATAGGGTTCGCCTCCAGCCCGCCGGAAGACAGCGTGACCAGCGTCGCCAGCGGCCGCGCGCGCATCAGCTCGTGCATGGTTTCGACGCGCGGCTGTTCGAAATGTTTGGGGATGTACATGGGGTTATGTGGTTGCGTTTGGTATTAACCTGAAAATGGTAATTTATCCACGAAAATCACGAAAGGCACGAAAAATTCAAAAAACTCCGTAACTACTCAGGTAGGCGATTTACTTACAACACATTGTTTTAAAAAGACTACCGTTCGTGGTGAGCTTGTCGAACCACAAGTTTGGCACCGATACAGGCCTTCGACAAGGCTCTCCTGAGTTTATCGAAGGGCTCAGGCCGAACGGGTTTATCGTTATTTTTCAATAGGTAATGACTACCTGAGTAGTTACAAAACTCCATGCAATACAATTTGTTTTTATTTCGTGCCTTTCGTGTTTTTCGTGGACAAATGCTTTTTCTAGGTTGAGAGGATCCTCTGCTTCCGTAGGACGCAAACCCTACAATGGCTACATGCCGCGTTTCCGGCGCGCTGAAACCTGCTCACCGGCCACGCCCCAGTTGTCCGTGGGCACCTCGTCGATGACGACCATCGTCGTCGCCGGGTTCTTGCCGAGCACCTCCTTGAGCAGGCTGGTCACGCCCTCGATGAGCCTAGCCTTCTGCTCGGAGGTGACGCCTTCTTCGGTGATCTTGATGTTTACGTAGGGCATGATTACTCCAGTGAATGTTTAAATTAAAACTCCGTAGGGCGCAATAACCAGCGGGCATTGCGCTGTATGTGCCTTTAAACCATCCGGCGCAATGCGCTACGCTTATTGCGCCCTACGCATGCTATTCGTAACCGTAGTAATTTTTACGAGTCATTTTTGTTACAGCCGGATGTTTGCTGCCTGTTGATATTCTGACTTTTGAGATTATCTCTTTTGATTCACATTCTTCGAAATTTGCGTCGAAAATCAAGACGCCATTTTTTATAATTTTTGCACCTCCGTATGTGGCTCCACCACATCGACCATTCAGGTTCCAGTTGCCTGGAACAGGGCGAATTTTCACAATGTATCGATCCTTTCCAATATTGCATCTACGCACAAGTTCGTGAACTGACTCAACATAGTCACTATCTTCCTTATTCTTCTTGAGATAAAAGGTGTCCCATAGATCCATTGTCTTGGTTGGTAGGTTATAGGTTGTAAAATAGCCGATTTCCAATACTTTTAATTTTTTATGGCACTCTATCCCAATTATTCTCATGTCATCAGTTCCTCCCTCGGCTCTATCGTATTGGGGTGCATCAAAAGCAAGGGCACAGTTGCAAAAAACAAGCATAGGAAAGGTGAGCTTGGTATTCATATGCTGTGATACCCAACGAATAGCGTTTATCTGCCGCCCCGCCCAAACTTGTTGCACCCGCA
>MGWP01000066.1 GCA_001801055.1 Gallionellales bacterium GWA2_55_18
TGTTGACGAACGCCAAACGCGGCACCTTGTACTTGTTGGCCTGACGCCAAACCGTCTCGGACTGCGGCTGCACACCACCCACCGCGCAGTACACCATGCACGCACCATCCAGCACGCGCATGGAACGCTCCACCTCGATGGTGAAGTCGACGTGCCCCGGGGTATCGATGATGTTGAAGCGATGCTCGGGATACTGATTCTCCATGCCCTTCCAGAAGCAGGTGGTCGCAGCGGAAGTAATGGTGATACCACGCTCCTGCTCCTGCTCCATCCAGTCCATGGTAGCCGCGCCATCATGCACTTCACCAATCTTGTGGCTTACGCCGGTGTAGAACAGGATACGCTCAGTCGTCGTCGTCTTGCCCGCATCGATGTGCGCGCTGATGCCGATATTGCGATAACGGCTAATGGGTGTTTTACGTGCCACGGTAGATACCTAAATAAATTATCATCAAAGCTTGTAGCCTGTAGCTGGTGGCTTGCAGCCAACCCGGTTTTGCTACTCGCTACAAGCTGCTTGCAACAAGCTCAAATTAGAAACGGAAATGCGAGAACGCCTTGTTCGCCTCAGCCATACGGTGCACTTCCTCGCGCTTCTTCACTGCGCCGCCACGACCTTCCGAGGCATCGATCAACTCACCCGCCAGGCGCATGCCCATGGATTTCTCGCCACGCTTGCGCGCTGCTTCGCGCAACCAGCGCATCGACAAAGCCATACGGCGTGAGGGACGCACTTCAACCGGCACCTGATAGTTGGCACCGCCGACACGGCGGCTCTTTACCTCCACTTGCGGCTTGGCATTATTCAAGGCGAGATTGAACACCTCAATTGCATCTTTGCCAGTCTTCTTGCCGACCTGCTCCAGAGCACCGTACAGAATGCGCTCGGCAACCGACTTCTTGCCGGCTGTCATCAGCACATTCACGAACTTGGACAGATCCTGATTACCGAACTTCGGATCAGGCAGGACTTCGCGTTTGGGGACTTCTCTACGTCTTGGCATGTCAACCTCAGAATTAATTGCTAAAAATTACGCCTTTTTGGCACGTTTCGCGCCATATTTGGAGCGAGCCTGCTTACGATCCTTCACGCCCGCGGTATCCAGACTGCCGCGCACCATGTGATAACGCACACCCGGCAAATCCTTTACACGACCGCCGCGCAACAGCACCACCGAGTGCTCCTGCAAATTATGGCCTTCGCCGCCAATGTAACTGATCACCTCGAAACCATTGGTCAGACGCACCTTGGCCACTTTACGCAACGCAGAGTTGGGCTTCTTCGGGGTCGTGGTATACACGCGGGTGCAAACGCCACGCTTTTGCGGAGAGCCTTCCAGGGCCGGCACCTTGCTCTTTTCTACGATTGCAACACGCGGCTTGCGAATCAACTGGTTAATGGTTGGCATTATCTACACATCCTAAATTAAAGTTCTAAAATCAGTTAGAAATCAAATCGGTAAAAAACACACCGCCGCAGCATGACAAATTACATCCGCTGCGACGGCAAAAAGGCTGCGAATTCTATTGAGAAACCCCGGGGGTGTCAAGCAATTCGCCTGATACGACTACCTCAGCCTCCTGCAACTCGCGTCCCTCGGCGACATCAATGCCCAAACGCTGTTTGCGCCGGGTGTTGTGATAAGCCAATCCGGTACCGGCCGGAATCAAACGGCCGACGATGACGTTCTCCTTCAGCCCGCGCAGGTCGTCCCGCTTGCCCATGATTGCCGCCTCGGTCAGCACGCGCGTGGTTTCCTGGAACGATGCCGCAGAGATGAACGAATCCGTGGACAACGAAGCCTTGGTGATGCCCAGCAACATATACTCAAAGCTAGCCGGATTCTTGCCTTCGGTAGCCATGCGTTCATTCTCCTCCAGCAAGTCAGCGCGCTCGACCTGTTCGCCCGTGATGAAGCGTGTATCGCCCACATCGGTAACCTGCACGCGACGCAACATCTGGCGCACGATTACCTCGATGTGCTTGTCGCTGATCTTCACGCCTTGCAGACGGTAAACCTCCTGCACTTCATCGGTAATGTAGCGCGCCAGCTCATCTACGCCCAGCAAGCGCAGGATGTCATGCGGATCAGCCGGGCCATCCACAATCATCTCACCCTGATTCACCACTTGGCCATCATGCGCCAGCACGTGCTTCTCCTTCGGAATCAGGAACTCATGCGGCACCCCGTCGACATCCGTGATCACCAGGCGTTGCTTGCCCTTGGTATCCTTGCCGAACGAAACCGTACCGGTGCACTCTGCCAGCATGCCGGCATCCTTGGGTACGCGCGCCTCGAACAGCTCGGCCACACGCGGCAGACCGCCGGTAATGTCGCGCGTCTTGCTGCTTTCCTGCGGAATACGCGCCAGCACGTCGCCGACTCCGACATGCTGCCCGTCCTCAACGGTAATGATGCAACCGGTCTGGAAGGTGACGCTGACAGGAGTTTCAGTGCCGGCCAATTTGACTTCTCGCCCCGCATCGTCAATCAGGCGCACCATCGGACGCAATGTGCCCTTGCCTTGCGCGCCCGCACGTTGCTTGGGATCGATCACCACCAGCGTCGACAGGCCGGTCACTTCATCGATCTGTTTGGCGACCGTCGCGCCTTCCTCGACATTCTGGAAACTGATCTTGCCGGCATATTCGGTAACGATCGGGCGAGTGTGCGGATCCCAGGTCGCCAATACCACGCCGGCACGCACGGTATCCCCTTGCTTGACCGTCAGGGCCGCTCCGTATGGAACCTTGTGGCGTTCACGCTCACGGCCATGGTCATCGGCAATGATCACTTCGGCGCTGCGCGCCACCACGATCAATTCACCGCGCACGGAAGTCACCACACGCATGTTGGGACTGAACTTCAACACGCCATTGGATTTGCTTTCCACCTGGCTGGCCACCACGGTACGCGAAGCAGCACCACCGATATGGAAGGTACGCATGGTCAGCTGGGTACCCGGTTCACCGATAGACTGCGCGGCGATGACGCCAACAGCCTCACCCACATTCACCAGTCCGCCACGGCCCAGATCGCGGCCATAGCATTTCGCGCACAAACCAAAACGCGTCTCGCAATTCAAAGGGGTACGCACGCGCACCTCATCGATGCCCAGCGCCTCGATATGCTCAACAGCGGTTTCATCCAGCAACGTACCCGCTTCGTAAAGCGTCTCGGACGTATCGGGATTGATCACATCGGCACTCACCACGCGGCCAAGGATGCGCTCGCGCAATGCTTCGATGACCTCGCCGCCCTCGACGATCGCCTTCATTGAAGTGCCGTTCGCGGTACCGCAATCATCCTCGATCACCACCAGATCCTGTGTCACATCTACCAGGCGGCGAGTCAGATAACCGGAGTTTGCCGTCTTCAACGCGGTGTCGGCCAACCCCTTGCGGGCGCCGTGCGTGGAGATGAAATACTGCAACATGTTCAACCCCTCGCGGAAGTTCGCGGTGATCGGGGTCTCGATGATGGAGCCGTCCGGCTTGGCCATCAGGCCGCGCATCCCAGCCAGCTGGCGGATCTGCGCTGCCGAACCACGCGCGCCGGAATCGGCCATCATGTAGATGGAGTTGAATGACTCCTGCGTCACCGGTTTGCCTTTTTCCATGCGCGGCTTGCCGGTCACACGATCGAGCACCGGCTCGCTGCCGAGTTGCTCCATCATCGCCTTGGCCACCACATCGCCGGTGCGGCCCCAGATATCCACTACCTTGTTGTAGCGCTCGCCGTCGGTCACCAGGCCGGAAGTGTACTGGATATGGATTTCATGGACTTCTTTCTCGGCCGCGCTGATCAATTCGTTCTTTTGCGGCGGCATCAACATATCATCCACACAGATCGAGATACCGGCGCGGGTCGCATAGGTAAAGCCGGTGTACATCAGCTTGTCCGCCATGATCACGGTGTCGCGCAGGCCGCAGAGGCGGAAGCTGGCATTGATCAGGCGCGAGATTTCCTTCTTCTTGAGCGCCTTGTTGATCATCTGGAACGGCAAACCGGCAGGCAACACCTCGGACAGTAAGGCACGTCCCACGGTGGTTTCGTAACGAGTCAATTTGTCGATCGGCTGACCGTCTTCATCCTTGTGCATCTCCTTGAGACGCACCACCACCTTGGCCTGCAATTCGACTTCGCGCGACTCATAGGCGCGCGACACTTCGGCGATGTTGGCGAACATCGAACCCTCACCCAGCGCGCCGATCTTCTCGCGGGTCATGTAGTACAGCCCCAGCACGATATCCTGTGACGGCACGATGATCGGCTCGCCGTTCGCGGGCGACAGCACGTTGTTGGAGGCCAGCATCAGGGTGCGCGCTTCCATCTGTGCTTCCAGCGACAACGGCACGTGCACGGCCATCTGGTCGCCGTCGAAGTCGGCGTTGAATGCCGAGCAGACCAGCGGATGCAGCTGGATCGCCTTGCCTTCGATCAGGATAGGCTCGAATGCCTGGATACCCAAGCGGTGCAGCGTCGGCGCGCGGTTCAGCAACACCGGATGTTCGCGGATCACTTCTTCGAGGATATCCCACACGACCGGCTCTTCCGCCTCGACCATGCGCTTGCTGGCCTTGATGGTGGTCGCCAGGCCCATCGCCTCGAGGCGGCTGAAAATGAACGGCTTGAACAACTCCAGCGCCATCTTCTTTGGCAGGCCGCATTGGTGCAGCCTGAGCTGCGGCCCCACCACGATCACGGAACGACCGGAGTAGTCGACGCGCTTGCCCAGCAGGTTCTGGCGGAAACGTCCGCTCTTGCCCTTGATCATGTCTGCTAGCGATTTCAGCTGGCGCTTGTTCGCGCCGGTCATCGCCTTGCCGCGGCGACCGTTGTCCAGCAGGGAATCAACCGCTTCCTGCAACATGCGCTTTTCGTTGCGCACGATGATATCCGGTGCCTTCAGTTCGAGCAGGCGGCGCAGACGGTTATTGCGGTTGATCACGCGACGGTACAGATCGTTCAGATCGGAGGTCGCGAAACGCCCGCCGTCCAGCGGAACCAGCGGGCGCAGCTCCGGCGGCAGCACCGGCAGCACCGTCATGACCATCCATTCCGGCTTGATGCCGGATGCATTGAACGCTTCCAGCACTTTCAGGCGCTTGGCGTATTTCTTGATCTTGGTTTCGGAGCCGGTAGCTGCCAGATCGGCGCGTATCGTTTCGATCTCGGCTGTGACATCCAGGCTGCCCAATAAAGCGCGAATGCCTTCCGCGCCCATCGTCGCGGCGAATTCATCGCCATATTCTTCGGTTTTGGCCAGATAGTCGTCTTCGGACAACAACTGGCCGCGATTCAGCGGGGTCATGCCGGGTTCGGTGACGACATAGGCCTCAAAGTACAAGACGCGCTCGATGTCGCGCAGCGTCATGTCCAATACCATGCCAAGACGCGATGGCAACGACTTCAGGAACCAGATGTGCGCCACCGGTGAAGCCAGCTCGATATGCCCCATGCGCTCGCGGCGCACCTTGGACAAGGTGACCTCGACGCCACATTTTTCACAGATCACGCCGCGATGCTTGAGGCGCTTGTATTTGCCGCACAGGCACTCGTAATCCTTGACCGGCCCGAATATCTTGGCGCAGAACAGACCATCGCGCTCCGGCTTAAAGGTGCGATAGTTGATGGTCTCGGGCTTCTTGACCTCGCCATAGGACCAGGAACGGATCTTTTCCGGCGAGGCGAGGCCGATCTTGATTGAATCGAACTCTTCCTTTTGCGTAACCTGTTTGAACAAATCCAGCAATGATTTCATGTGTGACTCCTAAAATCCTGTAAGTAGGGACTGGGGAGTGGATAGCAGGAAGTGTTACTTCCCGTTTCCCACTTCCTATATTCAGTTGCGCACCAAATCCATGTCGATACCCAGAGAACGTATCTCCTTGATGACCACATTGAAGGATTCCGGCATGCCGGCATCGATCTTGTGATCGCCCTTGACGATGTTTTCATAAACCTTGGTACGCCCCGCCACATCGTCCGACTTGACGGTCAGCATTTCCTGCAAGGTGTACGCGGCGCCATAGGCCTCCAGCGCCCACACTTCCATTTCGCCGAAACGCTGACCGCCGAACTGCGCCTTGCCGCCCAGCGGTTGCTGCGTCACCAGGCTGTATGGGCCGGTGGAACGCGCATGCATCTTGTCGTCGACCAGGTGATGCAGCTTCAGCACATGTTTGTAGCCGACCGTCACCGAACGATCGAAGGCCTCGCCGGTGCGTCCATCGTACAGCGTGGTCTGGCCGGACAACGGCAGCCCTGCCAGCTCCAGCATGTACTTGATTTCCTCTTCGCTGGCGCCGTCGAACACCGGCGTTGCGAACGGCACGCCCTTCGTCAGGTTGCGGCACAGCTCGATGATCTCGTCGTCGCTGAACGCCTCCAGATCCACGGTTTGGCCATTGTGGTGGTTGTATATCTTGCCCAGGAACTTGCGCACTTCGGCAATCTTGGCATTAGCCTGCAGCATCTCGTCGATCTTCATGCCCAATCCCTTGGCAGCCCAACCCAGATGAGTCTCCAGGATCTGGCCGATGTTCATCCGCGACGGAACACCAAGCGGGTTCAGCACCACATCCACCGGCGTACCGTCCGCCATGTAGGGCATGTCTTCTACCGGGACGATGCGCGACACCACACCCTTGTTGCCATGACGACCCGCCATCTTGTCACCGGGTTGCAAACGGCGCTTGACCGCAACATACACCTTGACCATTTTCTGCACCCCGGCCTGCATCTCGTCGCCCTGGGTCAGTTTTTTCTTCTTCAGCTCGAAGGCCGCATCGAACTCGATACGTTTCTGCGCCAACCCTTCTTTGACCTGCTCCATCTGTGCAGCCGCCTCGTCATCGGCCACACGGATATCGAACCACTGGTGGGCGTCGATGCTGTGCAGGTAATCCTTGGTCAGCTTGCTGCCCTTGGCCAGCTTCTTGGGGCCGCCATTCGCAACCCGGTTGTGCAGCAACTTCTCAAGGCGCGCAAACGCATCGGCTTCCACGATACGCATCTGATCCGCCAAATCCTTCTTGTAACGATTCAGCTCATCATCGATGATCTGTTGCGCGCGCTTGTCGCGTTGCAACCCTTCGCGGGTAAACACTTGCACATCGATCACCGTGCCGGAAATGCCGGCATCCACGCGCAGACTGGTGTCCTTAACATCGGACGCCTTTTCGCCGAAGATGGCACGCAGCAGCTTCTCTTCCGGCGTCAGCTGGGTCTCGCCCTTGGGCGTCACCTTGCCCACCAGCACATCGCCCGAACCGACTTCAGCACCGATATGCACGATGCCGCATTCATCCAGGCGAGCCATTTGCGCTTCGGCCAGATTCGGGATGTCGCGGGTGATTTCTTCCGGCCCCAGCTTGGTATCGCGCGCAGCGACGGTCAGCTCTTCGATATGGATGGAAGTGAAACGATCCTGAG
Source organism: Gallionellales bacterium GWA2_55_18 (assembly GCA_001801055.1). Taxonomy (GTDB): domain Bacteria; phylum Pseudomonadota; class Gammaproteobacteria; order Burkholderiales; family Gallionellaceae; genus Gallionella. Next base: position 7,440 of record MGWP01000066.1, read on the forward strand.
CGAGAACGCGCTCTGAAATCAGGATCGAGTCCTCGTAGTTGTAGCCGTTCCACGGCATGAACGCGACCAGCATGTTCTGGCCGAGCGCCAGTTCGCCCATATCGGTCGAAGCGCCATCGGCGATCACGTCCCCGCGACCGATCACATCACCCACCTTGACCAGCGGACGCTGATTGATGTTGGTGTTCTGGTTGGAACGGGTGTATTTGGTCAGGTTGTAGATATCCACCCCGACTTCACCGGCGGTGGTCTCGTCATCGTTGACGCGCACCACGATACGGCCCGCATCCACATAGTCGATACGTCCGCCGCGCCATGCCTGTACGGTCGTGCCGGAATCCACCGCCACGGTGCGCTCAAGGCCGGTGCCGACCAGCGGCTTTTCGGCGCGCAGGCAAGGAACCGCCTGGCGTTGCATGTTGGCGCCCATCAGCGCACGGTTCGCGTCGTCATGTTCGAGGAACGGGATCAAGGAAGCCGCGACCGATACCACCTGGGACGGCGACACGTCCATGTATTCCAGTTTTTCTGGTTCGGCCAGCACGAATTCGTTGTGATGGCGCGCCGAGACGATGTCGTTGGTGAAGTGCCCCTTCTTGTCCAGCTCGGCATTCGCCTGGGCAATGGTGAATTTGCCCTCTTCGATCGCAGACAGGTAATCGACATCATCCGACACCCTGGACTTGCTCACCTTGCGGTATGGCGTTTCGATGAAGCCGTATTCGTTGGTGCGCGCATACAACGCCAGCGAGTTGATCAGGCCGATGTTCGGGCCTTCCGGCGTTTCGATCGGGCACACGCGGCCATAATGGGTCGGATGCACGTCGCGCACCTCGAAGCCGGCACGCTCGCGCGTCAGACCGCCAGGTCCCAGCGCGGAGATGCGGCGCTTGTGGGTGATCTCCGACAGCGGGTTGGTCTGGTCCATGAACTGCGACAACTGGCTGGAACCGAAGAACTCCTTGACCGCCGCCGAGATCGGCTTGGCATTGATCAAATCATGCGGCATCAGGTTGTCGGTCTCGGCCTGGCCGAGGCGCTCCTTGACGGCACGCTCGACGCGCGCCAGCCCGGCACGGAACTGGTTCTCCGCCAGCTCGCCCACGGCACGCACGCGACGGTTGCCGAGATGGTCGATGTCGTCGATCTCGCCGCGACCGTTGCGCAATTCGACCAGTATCTTGACGACTTCAACGATATCTTCGTTAGCCAATATCGACAGGCCGGTCAACTCTTCGCGCCCGACGCGACGATTGAACTTCATGCGCCCGACAGATGACAGGTCATAACGCTCTTCGTTGAAGAACAGGCCGTTGAACAAGCCTTCAACAGCATCTTCCGTCGGCGGCTCGCCTGGACGCATCATGCGGTAGATCGCCACGCGCGCAGTCCACTGATCGGTGCTCTCATCGGTACGCAGGGTCTGGGAGATGAATGCGCCATGATCCAGATCGTTGGTGTACAAGGTCTTGATGCTGCCAATACCGGCAGCCTGCAACTGGTGCAGCAACGCTTCGGTGATTTCATCGTTGGCATTAGCGATGACCTCTCCTGTTTCCTTGTCCACCACGTTGTTCGCGATCACGCGTCCGATCAGGAAGTCTTCGCCGACCGCCAGCTTGTCGATGCCCGCTTCCTGCATCTCGCGGATATGACGCACAGTGATGCGCTTGTCCTTGGCCACGATGACCTTGCCACCCTTGCCGAGGATGTCGAAACGCGCCACATCGCCGCGCAGGCGTTCCGGGACGACCTCATACTGGATGCCTTTCTTGCCGAAATGGAAAGTATCGAATTCGAAGAACATCTTGAGCATGTCTTCGTTGCTATAACCGAGCGAGCGTAGCAGGATGGTCACCGGCATCTTGCGGCGGCGATCGATACGGAAGTAGACATAATCCTTCGCGTCGAATTCGAAATCCAGCCAGGAACCGCGATACGGGATGATACGTGCAGAGAACAGCAGCTTGCCGGATGAATGGGTCTTGCCGCGATCATGCTCGAAGAACACGCCGGGAGAACGGTGCAACTGCGAGACGATGACACGCTCGGTACCGTTGATCACGAACGAGCCGGTGTTGGTCATCAATGGGATCTCGCCCATGTAGACTTCCTGCTCCTTTACTTCCTTGACCGTCGGCTTGGACGCCTCCTTGTCCATGATGGTCAGGCGCACGCGCGCGCGCAACGGGGACGCATAGGTCAGGCCGCGCTGCTGGCATTCCTTCACATCGAATGGCGGCATGCCCAACTGATAGCCGACGAAGTCGAGACGCGCATTCCGGGAATGGCTCTCGATCGGGAAGATACCGTTGAAAGCGGCTTGCAGCCCCTCGTTCTTGCGCTGTTCCGGCGGCGTGTAGGCCTGCAGGAAGGCGGCGAAGGATTCCAGTTGGGTGGACAACAGGAAGGGAACCGGCAAGGCGCCGACCCGTTTGGCAAAACTCTTACGAATACGCTTTTTTTCGGTAAAAGAGTAGCTCATATAATCTCCACGATCGAGGGTAAACACGGCTTCAGCTCGGGCATAACTTCAAGTTATGCAACAACCAAAAGACAAGGGGCAGAAAGCAATCGCCTGCTTTCTGGCCGCTGACTTCTTAAAGCGGCAAAAGGCTGACGGTGAACCGCCAGCCTTTTGCAGCGTACAACCTTACTTGATCTCAGCAGTTGCGCCGGCTTCGATCAGCTGCTTGGCGATCGCATCGGCATCGGCCTTGGATACGCCCTCCTTGACGGGCTTGGGCGCGCCGTCAACCAGATCCTTGGCTTCTTTCAAGCCCAGGCCGGTGATGGTGCGAACCACCTTGATCACGTTCACCTTGCTGTCGCCAGCGGAGGTCAGGATCACGTTGAACTCGGTTTGCTCGACAGCGGCAGCACCGCCCGCAGCAGCACCGGCAGCAGCCGGGGCAGCCATCGCAGCGGCGGATACGCCGAACTTCTCTTCAATCGCCTTGACCAGGTCGTTGAGTTCCAGCACGGACATCCCGTCCAGTGCGGTCAAGAATGCGTCTTTATCGAATGCCATTTTATTTTCCTAACTTTTCTAAAGGTTGATCAGATCAGGCCGCAGCCGGTTCTTTGTTCGCTGCGACCGCGCCGAGTACGCGAGCCAAGCCGGAAACCGGCGATTGCAGCAGACCGCACAGTTGCGCCAGCAGCACTTCCTTCGACGGCACCGAGGCCAGCGCATTCACGCCAGCGACATCCAGCACCTTGCCGTTGTAAGCACCCGCTTTCACGACCAGCTTGTCGTTCGTCCTGGCGAACTCGCTCACCACCTTGGCAGCGGCAATGGCATCGGCGCTGATGCTGTACACCAGCGGGCCGACCATTTTCTCTGCCAGGGTTTCGAACGGTGTACCCTGCACCGCGCGGCGCGCCAGCGTGTTCTTCAACACGTGGAAATACACTCCGGACTTGCGCGCATTGGCGCGCAGCACGGTAATGTCGCCGACTTTGATGCCACGATACTCTGCCAGGACGATGGTCTGGGCCTGCGCCACCTGGGCACTGACCTCCGCAACCACCGCTTGTTTTTCTTGCAGATTGAGACTCAAGTCTTCCTCCATTTTCCGGAATGCGTTTGCGCGCACTCCACCCATTACAACTGCGACCATGAGCCGGAAAAACTGCACTTCCTGCTCGCGGGCACGCCATCTACGCCGGATTCAAGGATCAGTCATCCGGAATCAGGGAGCAACTCCCTTAGACCCGATCACTTCGCCCCTCAATTAAGCAATCAGCCATCTGAACCGTCGGCCATCTTAAATGACCCATGATTCCTGACATCTGGCTGCTCCTGCGGTCTTTGATGCTGACTGCACGCCAGCAGTACAAAGATCGAAGGCGACGGGGAAATGCTCCCCATCGCCAAATTCACACCCTTACGCCGTCAGGCTAGCCTGCTCGACGCGAATCCCCGCACCCATGGTGCTGGAGATAGACACTTTCTTCAGGTACACGCCCTTGGCAGCAGCCGGCTTCGCCTTATTCAGCGCATCGATCAATGCCAGCAGGTTCTCGCGCAGGGCTTCCGGCGCGAACGAGGCGCGACCGATGGTGCACTGCACGATGCCGTTCTTGTCGGTGCGGTACTGCACCTGACCGGCCTTGGCATTTTTCACCGCACCGGCCACATCCGGCGTCACCGTGCCGACTTTGGGGTTCGGCATCAAGCCGCGCGGGCCGAGAATCTGACCGAGCTGGCCGACCAGACGCATCGCATCCGGGCTGGCGATCAGCACGTCGAAATCCATCTTGCCGCCCTTGATGGACTCTGCCAAGTCGTCGAAACCAACGATGTCGGCACCGGCGGCTTTCGCCTCTTCTGCCTTGGCACCCTGAGAAAACACCGCCACGCGCACAGTCTTGCCGGTGCCCTTAGGCAGCACGACGGAACCACGCACCAACTGGTCTGATTTCTTCGCGTCGATACCGAGGTTCACCGCAACGTCGATAGACTCATCGAACTTCGCCACGGCAGTTTCCTTGACCAGGTTCAACGCATCGTTCAGCGGATAAAACTTGTCGCGATCCACCTTGGCCGCGATCGCCTTATAACGTTTGGACATGTTATACGCCCTCCACGATGATACCCATGCTGCGCGCGCTTCCCGCGATGGTGCGCACTGCGGCATCCATGTCGGCGGCGGTCAGATCGGGCATCTTGGTTGTTGCAATCTCTTCCGCCTGCTTGCGGGTCAGCTTGCCCACCTTGTCGGTATGAGGCGTCTTGCTACCCTTCTGCACACCGGCAGCCTTCTTGATCAGAATGGTTGCGGGCGGGGTCTTCATGATGAAGGTAAAACTCTTGTCCGCGAACGCGGTGATTACCACCGGGATCGGCAGACCGGGTTCCACGCCTTGTGTTTGCGCGTTGAACGCCTTGCAGAACTCCATGATATTCAAACCGCGCTGACCCAGCGCCGGGCCGATAGGCGGGCTTGGGTTGGCTTTGCCCGCAGGCACTTGCAGCTTGATATAGCCGACTACTTTCTTTGCCATGATGCACTCCTCTCAAACGGGTATTTACGAAACGTTACGTCTCTCCCCAATGTGAGAAATGGGAAACGGGAAACTGCGCCTGCATTTTTTGCAGTCCGCGTTCCCCATCCGCATTTCCCGCTCTTCAGCCTTTTTCTACTTGGCCGAAATTCAGTTCCACCGGTGTCGAGCGACCGAAGATGGTCACCGCCACACGTATCTTATTCTTGTCGTAATTGACCTCTTCGACCGTACCATTGAAGTCCGTGAACGGGCCCTCCTTGACTCGCACCGCCTCTCCCACCTCGAACAACACCTTGGGCTTGGGTTTCTCAACGCCTGCCTGCATCTGCTGCATGATGTTCTGTACTTCTTTTTCGCTGATCGGCGTCGGCTTCATCGCCGACCCGCCCAGAAAGCCGGTCACCTTGGGCGTGTTCTTCACCAGATGCCAGCTCTCGTCGGTCATCTCCATCTCGACCAGCACATAGCCGGGAAAGAATTTGCGCTCCGTGATGCTCTTTTGCCCGGACTTCAGTTCGACCACCTCCTCGACCGGCACCAGAATCCGGCCGAACTTGTCCTGCATGCCGTCGCGCTGAATACGCTCCAGCAACGTACGCTGCACGCTTTTCTCGAACTGCGAGTACGTATGAACTACATACCAATGCATGGCCATCACTCACTCCGTCCCATCAGCATATTCACCACCATCATCAGACCGGCATCCACCGCCCACAGGAACGAAGCCATGACGACCGCGAACAGAAGCACCACACCGGTGGTTTGCAATGTCTCCTTGCGCGTCGGCCAAACCACGCGCTTCGCCTCGGCAACAGACTCCTGGCCAAAAGCAAAAAAACGCTTGCCCGGTTCGCTGGTCCACGCTACTCCTGCGGCCAACAACAGACCAACCAGCACCGAAGCCAGTTTTACCACCGCCGCACTATCGTGCAAGGAGTAAAAGCCCGCAATGCCCGCCGCAACCAGCAAAAATGCAACGAGCAACTTGATTTTGTCCGCCATGCGCGATGGTTCCAGTTAATTTTCCACTTGCTTTTTGGCAGGCCAGGAGGGTCTCGAACCCCCAACCCTCGGTTTTGGAGACCGATACTCTACCAATTGAGCTACTGGCCTAAATACAGTTGGTAGTCTCTAGTCGCTAGCCACTAGCCACTAGTTGGCGTTGTCCGCTACGCGGGTTTTGCTTTAACTAACGACTAACGTCTAAAGACTAACGACTGGGTTTACTCGATAATCTTTGCAACCACGCCGGCGCCGACGGTACGACCGCCTTCGCGGATCGCGAAGCGC
>MGWP01000067.1:0-12293 GCA_001801055.1 Gallionellales bacterium GWA2_55_18
CCGTTTTTACGCGATTCCAGCGTGAGGTTGAAAGTGCAAAAAATGCAGACAAAATGCTTGCACTCGAACAGAGTATCTACGACATCGCACTTTATAATTTAGAAATGGAATAACATGAATTTCCAGCGCGGGCGCATTCGTGAAGAACCGGAAATCAACCTGATTCCGATGATTGACGTGTTGCTGGTGATCCTGATCTTCCTGATGGTGACCACCAGCTATGCCAAATTCTCCGAGTTGCAGATCAATCTGCCGCAGGCCGGCGGAGAAGCGACCGAGGCAGCTGTCAAGCCGATCAATGTGGCGGTGGATGCCTCCGAACACTATGCCATCAACAACCAGGGGGTGCCCTATGCCGGAGTGACGGCATTGGCGGGTTCCCTGAAAAATGCCGCCGGCGACCAGGCCGATCCCACCATCGTCATCAACGCCGATGCCAAAGCGCCGCACCAGTCCGTGATCAACGTGATGGAAGCGGCGCGGCTGGCGGGGTACGGGCGCATTACTTTTACCACGCAGAACCAGCCCAAATAATTTTATTTTCAAATCAACAGCGGAATATCGTAGGGGCGAGATTTATCGCGCCCTGATTTGGATTATGCACCGACAAAAGGGCGCGATAAATCTCGCCCCTACGGGTTATTCGACCTTCAAAATGGGATTGGAATAGAAAATGGCCCGCTTGGAAAATTACTGGTCCCGCATCACCCCGCTGCACCTGATTCTTTTCCCGGTCAGCCTGCTGTTTCGCCTGCTAGTGGCATTGCGCCGCGCGCTGTACCGCAGCGGTATCCTGCCCGGCCATAAGTTGCCCGTGCCGGTCATTGTGGTCGGCAACATCAGCGTCGGCGGAACCGGCAAAACCCCGCTCACGCTTACCTTGGTGCAACAGCTTGCCGAACACGGCTGGCATCCGCTCATCGTCAGCCGAGGCTATGGCGGCGCGGCACAACAACCACAGCAGGTCGATGCAAGCAGCGACGCGCGGCAAGTGGGCGACGAGCCGCTGCTGATGGCGCGGCGCAATCTCTGCCCGGTGTGGATCGGGAAAGACCGCGCCGCCGCCGCGCAGGCCGCCCTGCAAGCCCACCCGCAATGCGATGTCGTGCTGTGCGACGATGGCTTGCAGCACTACCGTTTGCAGCGCGATATGGAGGTCGCGGTCATCGACGGCATGCGCGGCTTCGGCAATGGTTTCATGCTCCCCGCCGGGCCGCTGCGCGAACCGGTGTCGCGCTTGCAGGCAGTGGATGCCGTGGTGGTGAACAACGGTAATGACACTTCATTGAACCCATTAAATTCCGTTCGCCCTGAGCTTGTCGAAGGGTCAGTCCGAACGGTAAAAAGCGATCATCAATACGCCATGCACCTGTCGGGTGAAGTTTTCCACAACCTTCTCGACCCCGGAAAAACCGCCACTGCCGCCCATTTCCATACGCCAAACAATCACGCCGTGGCCGGTATCGGTCATCCGCAGCGCTACTTCGAACATCTGCAGGCACTGGGCATCTCCTTCACGCCGCATGCTTTTCCGGACCATCATCCCTACCTCGAAACCGATCTCGCCTTTACCGGCTGCGATGCGATACTCCTGACCGAAAAAGATGCGGTAAAATGCGCTGCATTCGCCGATGCCCGATATTGGGTGTTGCGCGTGAATGCCGAAATCGACCCGAAACTGATCGACCACATACTGCGAAAGATTACTTCCCATGGACGCGAAACTGCTTGATATCCTCGTTTGCCCGCTGTGCAAATCCCCGCTGGTCTATCAGAAAGCCGCGCAGGAATTGATCTGCAAGGCCGACCGGCTGGCCTTCAAGATCGATGACGATATTCCGGTGATGTTGGTCGACGAAGCGCGCAAACTGACCGCCGAGGAAGCCGAAAAGGTTTGAGGTGAAAAAACAAACCCTAACCCCTGATGGAACGACTAGCCATTCGACTAGGCCATCAGAAAACGATAGCCAAGTCGCTGGTTATCCCAGCCTCCCCTTATCAGGGGAGGAGCGCGTATCCTCCCCCCTGACAAGGGGGGCTGGGGGGGGTAGGGTGGATTTCCACGTCGTCATCCCGGCGCGCCACGCGTCCACCCGGCTGCCGGGTAAACCGCTGTTGCCGATCGCCGGGAAGCCGATGGTGGTAAGGGTCGCGGAACAGGCCGCACAAAGCGGCGCACAACAAATCTGGATCGCCACCGACCACCATGCGATTGCCAATGTGGTGCATGAGCACGGCTTCAAAGCTTGCCTGACCAAAGAGAGCCATGCCAGCGGCACCGATCGCATCGCCGAGGTGGTCGAACAGCAAGGCTGGCCGGACGATGCCATCGTGGTGAATGTGCAGGGCGACGAGCCGCTGATACCGCCCGCGCTGATCCGCGCCGTCGCGGCACATCTGCATCTGCACCCGGAATGCTCCGTTGCCACGGCCTGCCATCCGATTCACGACGAAGCCTCGCTGCGCAACCCCAACATCGTCAAGGCGGTGCTCGACCAGCAAGGCAACGCACTATATTTCAGCCGCGCGCCGATTCCGTGGCCGCGCGATGCATTTGCACTCCCCTCGCCCGCTGGCGGGAGAGGGGTTGGGAGAGAGGGGGGGTTACCCGCCGGTTTACCCGTGCTGCGCCATATCGGCATCTACGCTTACCGCGCCGGATTTCTGCGCGCTTATGAGCAGCTTGCACCGACGGCAATCGAGCGCTTTGAAGCGCTGGAACAATTGCGTGTGCTGTATTATGGCTACAAAATCGGTGTGCATATCGCCGCGCAGGCTCCGCCCACCGGCGTGGACACCGAACAGGATCTGCACGCAGCACGGCAAATTTTCGCAGCAACCATCACATCCGAGGAGAACCAAAAATGAGACTGATACTGCTAGGCGCACCGGGCGCAGGCAAAGGAACCCAGGCCAATTACATCAGAGAAAAATACGGCATCCCGCAAATTTCCACCGGCGACATGCTGCGCGCGGCGGTCAAGGCGGGTACGCCGCTCGGCGTCGCCGCCAAGAAGGTGATGGATGCGGGCGGGCTGGTCTCCGACGACATCATTATCAATCTGGTGAAAGAGCGCATCAAGGATGCCGATTGCGCCAACGGTTTCCTGTTCGACGGTTTTCCGCGCACCATCCCGCAGGCGCAGGCGATGAAGGATGCCGGCATCCCAATCGACTACGTGGTGGAGATCGACGTGGCGGACAGCGAGATCATCAAGCGCATGAGCGGGCGCCGCGTGCATACGGCTTCCGGCCGCACCTATCACATTGTGTTCAACCCGCCCAAGGTGGCGGGCAAGGACGATGTCACCGGCGAAGACCTGGTGCAACGCCCGGATGACGCGGAAGAGACCGTGCTCAAACGCCTCACCGTTTACCATGACCAGACCAAGCCGCTGGTCGAGTACTACAGTAGTTGGGCAAAATCCGGCGATACGAAGGCACCCAAATGCGTGAACGTACCGGGCGTGGGCAGCGTGGAAAACATCCGCGATCAGGTCTTCGCGGCCTTGGGCAGCAAATAATTGGACGGTGAATAACCGTGGCCAGCAAACCCATCCTCACGCTGGAAGACGCCAAACGCGTCGCGGCGGCGGCCGAAGCCGAAGCGCGGCGCAACGAATGGCGCGTGGTCATCGCGGTCGTGGACGATGGCGGCCACCTGCTCTACCTGCAACGCAGCCACGACACCCAATATGGCAGCGTGGAAACGGCGATATGCAAGGCACACGCGGCAGTGGCCTTCCAGCGCCCGACCAAAGCGTCCGAAGATGCCGTGCTGAGCGGGCGGTTGATACATCTCGCCTTGCCCGGCGTGATACCCGCCGAGGGCGGCGTTCCGCTGGAAATCGATGATGTAGTCGTGGGCGGGCTGGGCATCAGCGGCGTGCGCTCGTTCCAGGACGGGCAGATTGCGGCGGCGGGTGTCGCGGCCTTGACACAAAGCTGATTTATCCGACCGGGATAATCCGTTAGACGTAGGTCGGGCTTCAGCCCGACATGTCGGGTTAAAACCCGACCTACAACTCATTGATTTTGTAATGTCTCAGTAGATCATTGCGTAGGTTGGGCAAAGCGTAGCGTGCCCAACATTAAAAAAGGCATCTTCGTTCGTTGGGCACGCTACGCTTTGCCCAACCTACGGCAAGACAGCTTCACCTTTTTGGTTCCGGCTCGTCCGGCTTGGGGAATGAACATGGCAGCAGAAAAAAAACATGGGTATCCAGTCCTGATTATCGGGGCCGGGCGTGGCGGGTATGCCCTGCTTGAAATGTTCATCGAAGACAGCCTGGTCAAGGTTATAGCCGTAGCAGATACAAACCCCGGCGCGCCCGGGATCAAACTGGCAAATGATCACGGTATCCCAACCTATACCGATCCCGTTGCAGCCATACTTGCCTGCAAGGATTATCCGGACTGCATCGTGTACAACCTGTCGCACGATGACTCGATCGCCAAAGAAGTGGAGAAGGTTTTTGGCGACAAGAGGGTGGCCAGCGGCCCCGAGGTTAAATTGTTTTGGCAGATGGTAACGAACCTGAAGCGAACCAAGGGGGAGCTTGAGGAAAGCCAAGATCAGTTGCAATCCATTATCCGCAACGTAATGGATGGCATCATTACGATCAACGAATCCGGTGAAATTCAGGGGTTCAATCCGGCAGCCGAACAAATCTTCGGCTATTTACAGCAGGAGGTGTTGGGCAAAAATGTGACCATGCTAATGCCGGAACCGGATCGGAGCAAGCATGACGGCTATATCAGCCGGTATTTAAGCACTGGCCAAGGCAAGATACTCGGCGTGCGCGGGCGCGAGGTGATCGCAGTCCGGAGAAACGGCGAGAAGTTTCCCATGGAATTATCCGCATCCGAAATGATGCTGGGCGGGCAGCGTTACTTCATCGGCATCGTCAGGGATATCACGGAACGCAAGCTGGTCGAAGAAAAATTGGCGTATTTTGCCCATCATGATTATTTGACGGAACTTCCAAACCGGATATTGTTTTTAAACAGGCTCGAACACGCGACTCTTCTGGCCAAACGCAATAAATACAAAGTAGCTGTCTTTTTTCTCGATCTCGATGGATTCAAGAAGGTCAACGATACGCTGGGGCACGATGCGGGCGACCGGTTGCTGAAGGAGGTCTCCAGAAGGCTGAAAGAAGCCATTAGAGCCTCGGATATGGTGGCGCGGGTAGGCGGGGACGAATTCACCTTTATATTGATCAATATCGGATCGGACGAAAACGCTTCGCTGATGGCGAATAAAATAATTGCCGCCCTGTCGGAACCCTTCGAATTAAAGGGACAACAATGCCACGTGGGGGGCAGTATCGGCATTTCCATATATCCGGATGATGCTCAGAATATTGAAACGCTCATCAAGCAAGCCGACGAGGCGATGTACCTGGTAAAGCAAAGCGGGAAAAACGCCTTCAGGTTTTATCGCGATATGCCGCAGAAGCAACCCGGCGAGTGATTTCATTTCTCTTTCAAAACAGCAATAACTATGTAGGGTGCATTTCATGCACCATTTTCATTTGTGCATGGAATGCACCCTACGATATTTTGCTATCGATCAAAAATAAAAATGTGCTATCAATCATAGCCAGCGCCGCATCGAATACCCGCCGATCAAAGGCCGCTGCAGGGCGGCCCGCATGATTTGCCGGCCCCACTTGAATTCCTTGTACAGCACGATGAAGTTCCACATGTCGCGCAGTACCCTGGCACGGTCGCGCCAGCCCAGCTCCATCAGCGCGGCCGGAAAATCGGCTTCATGCGGGCGATCGAAGGCGATCTTGAGCGGGTTCCACTGGTCTGTGGTGCGGCGCACTTCCGAGGCGATCATCCTGCGGTACATTTCCTGCATCGGACGGTTGCGCAACCTGGCTTCCACGATGGCCTCGCCGCAGATCGCGCCGGAATGCAGCGCGCAACTCATGCCTTCACCGATCATATTGAGGAAGCCGCTCGCCTGCCCGGTGATTAGCACATTGCCCTTGCCGAACACATAACGGTTGATCAGCGACGGGCCAAAATTCTCGCCGCAGCCCTCATCGTCGGTATGCGGATGAAGACGGACACCGTGCTTCTCGGAAAAATACTTCACCACGTTCGCATGTTTCTTCGCGAAATTGTCGCCGCGTTTGAAGCCCACACCGACGATCTGCCGCCCGTCGCGCGCGTGGCTCCAGGTGTAGTGCCCGAGGTCGGGGTGGAACCAGAAATGGAAATACTGCTCATCCAGAGGGCACTCGATGATCTCGTGGAATTTCTGCCCGACGAAAAACCACGGAATGGATTGCTGGTATTCCGGATAAACCGCACGCACCACCGGCGAACTCGGCCCATCCGCACCGATGACCTGTTTCGCGCGGTACTCGACCGGCTCGCCCATTCTTTTGGCCTGGACGATCACATGATCGCCGTTGTCCCGTAGCCCGGTAAACGAAGTCTGGTCGTGGACTTCCGCCCCGCTGCGCTGGATCGCCCAGTGATCGGCATATTTGCGATGCAAGTGCGGCGTCGTGCCGCCGAAAAAATCCATCGGTATCGACACCATGCTGGGAAAATGAAAAGTCACCCCACGGCACGAAACCGGGCCGTGCAACGTTTCGCGCGGCAAGGGGCCGAAGTTCTCCAGCAGGAAACGGTGCCCGCGCGGCGACAGGATGCCGCTGCAAATCTTGTGACGCGGCAGCTGAAAACGCTCCAGTACGATGGTCTCCAGCCCGGCATCCACCAGCCGCTTTGCGGCGGCGGCAGCCGATAACCCGGCACCGACGATCACTACATCAACTGTGCGCATTAAAACAAAATCCCTTCAAAATGTAGATTAGCAGTTGTAGGTCGGGCTCCGCCCGACATTAGTTTATTTGCGGCGGGTAGAACCCGCCCTACTACTGTGCGCATTAAAACCCTTCAATAAATTTCAGCATCCGCAGGGTGGGCTTTGCCCACCATGTCGGGTTACGCGATAAAGCCGCTAACCAGACCTACGGGTATTTGTTAAAAATGGCGTTTTTAATAATTTGCTTTGCTTTTTCACCGCACCCTATTCCTGAATCACTTCGAAGTCGTGCGTGACTGCTGCGGTCGCACCGAGCATGATGGAAGCCGAGCAGTATTTTTCCGCCGACAGTTTGATGGCTTTTTCAACTGCTTCCGGCTTGATGTTCTTGCCTGTCACGACAAAGTGCATATGGATTTTGGTGAATACTTTGGGGTCGGTTTCGGCGCGCTCCGCGTCCAGTTCCACATAGCAATCGGAGACGGCTTGGCGGCTTTTTTTCAAGATGCTGATCACATCGAAGCTGGTGCAGCCGCCCGCACCAATCAGCAGCATTTCCATCGGGCGCGGACCGAGATTGCGCCCGCCTGCGGTCGGTGCACCATCCATCAGGACGGCGTGACCGCTTTCCGTTTCGCCCAAAAAAGAGACTTGCTCCACCCATTTGACGCGAGCTTTCATGATTGCTTCCTTAAAGTGTACTTAAATATTAGAGATTGCTAATCTTACACGATACCAGAGCAATCCGATAATCTCATGGACGAAAATTTTGCTGTTATGCAACGCTCCGGCATTCGGCAGAAACGCCAACAGGTCAACCTGATAGCGCGTGTTGAAAGCAGTCGGCGCTTCTACTACCTCGAATCCGGCACGACGGAATACCTCGGCAGAGCGCGGCATATGCCAAGCATGGGTAATGAGGTAAATTTTTTTGATGTCGGCCTTTTGCAAGGTCTGAAATGAGTAGCGCGCATTTTCGAAAGTGTTATCCGAAACATCTTCGACCCAGCGCACCGGCACATGGAAGTCCTGCTCCAGCGAGGAACGCATTTGCTGCGCTTCCGAAATACTGTTGCCCAGCGGTTTGCCGCCGGTCACCAGCACCGGTTTGCCGGTCTCGCGCTGGAGCTTTGCGCCGTAGCGCAAGCGAACCAGAGTGGCCTCGCTAATGGTGTCCACTCCCGCATATTCCGGCGCGTGGTAATACGTCCCGCCACCGAGTATCACAATTGCATCGGCGGTTTGATGCTGGCTCCCGAGCGCAGCGGTGCGCGCCTCCAGTAATTGCAACGCGCTCCCGGCAAAATAAGGTGTGGAGGCAATCCAGAGCAAGCCGAAAGCGACAATCAGCAGCGGTTTGGCAAATCTGTTGCGGCGGCGGTAGAGCAGGAAAATTCCCAGCGCGAGCATGAGCAGCAGGCTGAGCGGCGGCAGCAGGAAGGCGGCGATTAAATTGGTGATGAACCAGGACATGCAAATACAGCCAAAAATAGAACGGGTTTATTTTACAGGCTTTCACTCTCTTTTCTGAAGTCTGCAAGAGTAACGATGAGATAAACCTAAAAACCGCAGTTAACGAAGAACATTCTGATATTTCAACGGATTATGCTGTTCTCGTAGGTGCGAATTTATTCGCACATAACCTGTTGTTCGTGCGAATGAATTCGCACCTACAAGCCCTCCAGCTGCGTTTTCTAGGATAAAGGAGCCGCCCATAATTCGGGGTTTACCCAAGCCGAATGAGATGAAATCAAATGCAGGCCGGGCTATGCCCGACATGGTGGGCACAGCCCGGCCTACAGTTACCAGCAAGCGCGTCAAATAGCGTTTGACAGGGGTAGTCGGCTGCAATAGAATGCGCGCCCTTCGAGGTTTACTTAATCAAAGAATTTTTTAGGAATAGTGGCTATGAAAACATTTTCCGCCAAAGCCGAAGAAGTCCAGCACGACTGGCTTCTGGTTGACGCAGCAGATCAGGTGCTGGGTCGCTTGGCCGCACAGATTGCTTCGCGTTTGCGCGGCAAGCACAAGGCAATTTACACCCCGCATGTGGATACCGGCGATTTTGTCGTTGTGGTCAATGCGGACAAGCTGCGCGTGACCGGCAACAAGGCGGATGCCAAGCTGTATCACCGTCATACCGGCTATCCGGGCGGTTTGTACACGACCAACTTTGCCAAGATGCAGGCGCGTCATCCGAGCCGTGTGCTGGAAAAAGCCGTCAAGGGCATGTTACCAAAAGGCCCGTTGGGCTACGCAATGTTGCGCAAAATGAAGGTGTATGCCGGTGCGGCGCACCCGCATGAAGCGCAGCAACCGAAATTAGTTAATTTGTTGAAGGCTTAACCATGAGCGTGAATTATAACTACGGAACAGGCCGCCGCAAGAGCGCGGTGGCGCGGGTGTTTATGAAACCGGGCAAGGGCGACATCGTGGTGAACGACAAACCGGTGGATGAATTTTTCTCCCGCGAAACCGGTCGCATGGTCGTGCGCCAACCGCTAACATTGACTGAAACCCTGACCAAGTTCGACATCATGGTGAATGTCTCCGGTGGCGGCGAATCAGGGCAAGCAGGCGCGGTGCGCCATGGCATTACCCGCGCATTGATTGATTACGATGCGTCGTTCAAACCCGTATTGAAGCATGCCGGTCTGGTGACCCGCGATGCGCGCGAAGTGGAACGTAAAAAAGTCGGTCTGCGCAAGGCGCGCCGCAGGAAACAGTTCTCCAAGCGTTAAGCGGTTTGGGATTGCCCGACAAGGCCGCCTTCAGGCGGCTTTGTTATTTCCGTGTATCATTTGGTCAATGAGATGGATTTGTAGGTCGGGCAAGGTTAACAAGTGCCTTTCTCGTTTGTCCTTTCTCCCGCTTGCGGGATAACCAGCGACTTAGCTGCGGGGGTTTGCAGCTTAGTCGAATGGCTAGTTGTCCCACCTGGAGAGTTAGAGAGAGGGAATGTACTCGCCCGACAATTCGTTCCGGTGGGCAAAGCCCGCCCTACGCAGGAGATGCACTTAAGTGGAGCAAGACGTGATTAAAATTGGCATTGTTGGCGGCACAGGCTATACCGGCGTAGAGTTGTTGCGCCTGCTGGCGGCGCATTCGCAGGCCTCGTTGCAAGTGATCACTTCGCGCGCCGATGCCGGTACGCCTGTCAGCCAGATGTTTCCCAGCCTGCGCGGCCATGTGGATTTGCCATTCACTCACCCTGACGAGTCGCATCTGGAACAATGCGACTTGGTGTTCTTCGCCACCCCGAATGGCATCGCCATGCAACAGGCGCGCACGCTGCTGGATGCGGGAGTAAAAGTAATCGATCTGTCCGCCGATTTCCGTTTGCAAGACATCGCCGCGTGGGAAAAATGGTATGGCATGACGCACGCCTGCCCGGACTTGGTCGGCGAGGCGGTATATGGCCTGCCGGAAGTGAATCGCGCGCAAATCAAATCGGCGCGGCTGGTTGCCAATCCCGGCTGTTATCCGACTGCGGTGCAACTGGGCTTTATCCCGTTGCTGGAAGCGGGCGTGATTGACACAAGCGGCCTGATTGCCGATGCCAAATCGGGGGTTTCCGGCGCAGGGCGCAAGGCGGAAATCGCCACATTGTTTGCCGAGGCGTCGGACAACTTCAAGGCTTACGGGGTGAACGGTCACCGGCATTTGCCGGAAATCAGGCAGGGCTTGGCGCGCGTAACCGGCAAAGCGCTCGGCCTGACCTTTGTGCCGCACCTTACCCCGATGATTCGCGGCATCCATGCCACACTGTATGGCAGGCTGACGCGCGAAACCGATTTGCAGGCGTTATTCGAACAACGCTATGCCGAGGAGCCGTTTGTGGACGTGATGCCTGCCGGTAGCCATCCCGAGACCCGCTCGGTGCGCGGTGCGAACTGCTGCCGTATCGCGGTGCACCGGCCGCAGGGCGGCGATACCGTGGTGGTGCTGTCGGTGATCGACAACCTGGTCAAAGGCGCGGCGGGACAGGCGGTGCAAAACATGAATATCATGTTCGGGCTGCCGGAAACCACCGCTCTCAATAACATGCCGCTGTTACCGTAACATGTGGCGGCGCGTTAAACGCAGCTTTGGCATTTCCGCACCGAAACTGTCGGTGCGTCTGCACATCCCGTGGTATTTGCGCTGGAGCCTGGTGATACCATTTGTGCTGGCGGCATTGGGGCTGGCTTGGTGGGCTTATGGCAGCGGGTTGGAATTGGCCGGATTCCAACGCAGCGAAACTCAGGAGGAATTGGCCAAGCTGCACGAACAAACTGCCAAACTGACAGATGAAAACAAACATTTGAATGATCGGGTTGCGCAATATGAGCGGCAAATTCAAATCGAGCAGGCCAGCAGCAATGAAACATCCAAACAATTAAAAAACCTGTCGGATGAAAATGCCCGGCTTCAGGAAGATTTGGCTTTTTTCCAGAACCTTACCGCAATGCATGGCAAAGAAGGCGAATTGGGAGTACACCGTTTGAGGTTGGAGCGGGACAAAATGCCCGGCGAATATCATCTGCGCATGTTGCTGGTGCAGAGCGGACAACGCGTCAAGGAATTCAACGGTAGCTACCAATTGGTCGCCACAGTACTGGAAAATGGCGCTAGAACTACCCGATTATTTCCACAAAGCGAGTCGGGCAATACCCAATTTCAGCTCAATTTCAAGTATTATCAGCGCGTGGAGCAAAGCATCCAATTGCCGCAGAATGTCCAACTGGAAAATATACAGGTACGGATATTCGAGGAAGGTGCGCGCGAACCGAAAGTGCGGCAAACCGTCAGCCTGTCATAGAGCAGGGGAAGAACTTAAGGAGATATCATGTTTGGCAAAAAACACAGCAAGCCGCAAAACCGCATTGACTCCCTGATCGGTGCCGGTACCACCATTGAGGGCAATATAAATTTCAGCGGTGGGATGCGCGTCGATGGAAACATCAACGGTAATGTCATTGCCACGCAGGGCAAATCAAGCACGCTGGTGCTGAGCGAGCACGCGCGGGTGACCGGCGAGGTGACCGTCACCCATCTGGTGGTCAATGGCACGATCAGCGGCCCGGTGTCCGCCAGCGAATATCTGGAACTACAAGGAAAAGCCAAGGTCAACGGCGATGTGCATTACAAAACGCTGGAAATCCAGTTGGGTGCAATCGTTGAAGGACGCCTGATACACAGCACCGTCGCGGTGCAGGATAAGGTCGTGGCATTCAAATTGAATAGCGGTGAATAATTTATTAAGGAGATAAACATGAACGCAGTGACAGAAACATTAACAGCCGAAACGCAAGACCCGCTGATCTTTACCGACAACGCGGCCAACAAGGTAAAAGAGTTAATTGCGGAAGAAGGTAACACCGACCTCAAGCTGCGTGTATTCGTCAGCGGCGGTGGCTGCTCCGGCTTCCAGTATGGCTTTTCCTTCGATGAAGAGGCCAACGAAGACGATACCGTGCTGAGCAAAAACGGCGTGCAATTGCTGATCGACCCGATGAGCTTC
>MGWP01000067.1:12412-12565 GCA_001801055.1 Gallionellales bacterium GWA2_55_18
TATTTCCCAATCAATAGCGCAACACACTATAAGGCATATTCCATGTACCAGAAACAACGGTACATGGAACTTTGCAAGTGCTGACTAGATCGGACATACGTTCCCGCCCTCACCTCCGCCGGATCCACTTCCGCCAGACTCGCCCCCGCCCGC
>MGWP01000067.1:12597-13249 GCA_001801055.1 Gallionellales bacterium GWA2_55_18
TAGCATCGCCTGCTTTACTTTCACCGGATTTAACCGCCTTGGGATCCACTCCTTTTGCATCCGGTTTGCGTTGAGCAGGGCCTTGCCCCCTGACTTTGTCCACAAAAATTTTGGCGGGGATATCCACTTTTATGGCGCGCTCCGGCGGAATTATAACCGGTGAAGTGTTGGCACTTCCCACGAAACCGAATTGTCCGGCATTGAGCAGTTGGCTTCCGGCGGAGTTCTTCACTATGATGGTTCCCTCCTGCACATCAAGGTGAGTTCCATCGCTGAGCGGGCTGCCATCTGCGGGGGGAGGAATATTGTCACAATCCCCTTGGCAAAATAGCACACCGTATTTGGTGCCACGAATACCCACCGTCGCCGTACGTGTTTTGACGCTGTAGCTGTCCGGATCGCCGCGTTTGCCGATCGCCCCGCTGATGGCGCGCAAGCCACCCTTGATCAAATTGAATCCGGCAGCATCTTTTTTCGGATCTTGCTCGTCGTAATGGTAGCCCTCAATCTTGAACTGGCTTTTCGGCTTCAGGCTGATTTGCCCGCCATCGGCAAATTTGACGCGCGCATAACTGTCCTTGCCGGTGAACAGCGTGTCGCCGGCGAGCACCTTGCCCCACGCCTTCAGCGGGCGAAGCGAGCCATCTGCCCC
>MGWP01000067.1:13270-13367 GCA_001801055.1 Gallionellales bacterium GWA2_55_18
CACAGTCATCACCATCCCTATATCGGTAGCAGCTGCAACAGCACCCGCCGCCATGCCAAAACACAGCCACATGAAACATGCCAGCTGACCAAACTTC
>MGWP01000068.1 GCA_001801055.1 Gallionellales bacterium GWA2_55_18
GATCAGCAGCAGGTTGACCAGCATCGCCACGATTGCGCCACCGCTGCTGCCGAGCCACGGCAGTAGTTTGCCTGCAATTCCCCCCGCGCTTTGCCAGTGGCTAAGCAGCAGGTTTTTCAGCGCCTGGCTGTCCCATTCAACGCTGACGCCGAACCATTGCTGCAATTGCGGTAACAGGTGCGAGCGCGCCGCCTCGATCCAGTCCGGCAGACGTGCCACGAACAGACCGATCTCCTTTTCCAGCAGCGGCAGCATGATCAGCAGCAGCAAACCGAACAGCAGCAGCAAACCGCCCATTACCAGCGCCACCGCGAGTGTGCGCGGGATTTTGTGAATGCTGAGCCTCTGCACCAGCGGGTTGCAGATGTAGGCGAGGATGCCCGCCGCGACGAATGGCGTGAGTATCGGGCCGAGCAGATACAGCAGCAGGGCAATGCCTACTGCGAACGATATCCATTGCACGGCGGCAAAGCGGGGTAGGGTCATTTCGGGTAAAATTCGCGGGAAAACGTGCAGCACTTTACCTTTAAGGAAGCGAGAACTCAACTTGAGCCAATCCAATTCACTGTCTTACCGCGATGCCGGTGTCGATATCGATGCGGGCGACCGCTTGGTCGAGAATATTAAACCGTTCGCCAAGCGCACCCTGCGCCCCGAAGTGCTCAACGGCATCGGCGGCTTCGGCGCGCTGGTGGAGATTTCCAAAAAATACCGCGAGCCGGTGCTGGTATCCGGCACCGACGGGGTTGGCACCAAACTCAAACTCGCCTTCGAATTGAACCGCCACGACACCGTCGGCATCGATCTGGTCGGTATGAGCGTCAACGACATTCTGGTGCAGGGCGCGGAGCCGCTGTTTTTCCTCGATTATTTCGCCTGCGGCAAACTCGACGTGGAGGCCGCCACCGAAGTCATCAAAGGCATCGCGTTCGGCTGCGAACAGGCGGGGTGCGCGCTGATCGGCGGCGAAACCGCCGAGATGCCCGGCATGTATCCGCCCGGTGAATACGACCTCGCCGGTTTTGCCGTCGGCGTAGTGGAAAAGGCCAACATCATCAGCGGCGCAAACATCAAGGCGGGCGACGCGGTGATCGGCCTCGCGTCGAACGGCGCACATTCCAACGGCTATTCGCTGGTGCGCAAGATCATCGAACTCTCAGACACCGACCTCAATGCGAAATTCGACGGTGAGCGCACGCTGGCCGACTGCATCATGGCACCGACGCGCATCTACGTGAAGCCGTTGCTGGCACTGATGCAGTCCCTTACCGTGAAAGGTATGGCGCATATCACCGGCGGCGGCTTGCTGGAAAACGTGCCGCGCGTGCTGCCGGAAAATGTCGTCGCGCAACTGGACGGCAAGGCATGGCGCACTCCGGTATTGTTCGACTGGCTGCGCGAGATGGGCAACGTCGCGCAGCAGGAGATGTACCGCACCTTCAACTGCGGCATCGGCATGGTGGTAATCGTGGATAAGGGCGATGCGGATGCGGCACTGGCGCAGCTCAACGCCGCCGGAGAAACCGCGACAATCATCGGCACGATCCGCGCACGCAACGGCGACGAGCATCAGGCGCAAGTCGTCGCGTAATAACGGGGCGTAGGGGCGGGCCTCAGACCCGTCTTTCAATAATTGCAACCAAACGGCGGGTCTGACCCGCCCCTACGAATAACGCGATACAAAGAACATGAAATCTATCGTCATCCTCATTTCCGGTCGCGGCAGCAACATGCAGGCGTTGCTGGAGGCTCGACTGCCCTGCCGCATCGCGGCGGTGATCAGCAATCGCGCCGATGCCAAAGGCTTGAACATCGCCAGGGCGCGCGGTATCGCTACCGCTGTTGTCGAACATCGCGATTATGCGGATCGCAATAGTTTCGATGCCGCGTTGGCCGACACTATCGACACTTACCAGCCTGATTTTGTGGCGCTAGCCGGATTCATGCGCATCCTCACCCCTGATTTTGTGGCGCGCTATCACGGCAAGCTCGTCAACATCCATCCTTCGCTGTTGCCGGCATACAGCGGCCTCAACACCCATGCGCGCGCGCTGCACGACGGAGTAAAGATACACGGCTGTACGGTGCACTTTGTCACCCCCGACCTCGATCACGGGCCAATCATCATTCAGGCTGCCGTGCCGGTGCTGTATCACGACACCGAACAGTCGCTCGCCGCACGCGTCCTGCACGAAGAGCACCGCATCTATCCGCAAGCCGTCCGCTGGCTTTGTAAAGGCCAGATCGAACTAAGCGAAGATGGCCGGGTCATATTCCAGAACCGCAAACAGGCAAGCTTTACCATGTTTTCACCCGGACTGGAATAGAAACAGATGACAGGCATCAGAAGGCAGAGGACAGAGGACAGAGGGCAGAGGTGCAGTCACGGCTGTACCACGCCCAATTACCTGCTGTCCGCTGTGTTCTGTATTCTGTCCTCTGTTATCTGTCTTCTGTCTTCTGTTCCCGCTTTTGCCGCCTCACCAAGCAACATTCAAGCCAGTTACGATGTCTATAAAAGTGGTTTGAAAGTCGGGCAAATCGAGGAAACCTACAGGCGCGACAAGAGCGGCTACACATTGACCAGCACCACGACGCCGGTCGGCTTGCTGGCGGTATTCAAACCGGAAAAAATCTTCGTCGATAGCAGTGGTTTGATCGGCAAGCAAGGCTTGCAACCAGTGCGCTTCAACCATCGGCGCGAGCGCGACCAAAACAAGGAGAGCCACGCCGAATTCGATTGGGATGCCAGGCAGCTTACCCTG
The DNA here is from genome assembly GCA_001801055.1 of Gallionellales bacterium GWA2_55_18. Classification (GTDB taxonomy): domain Bacteria; phylum Pseudomonadota; class Gammaproteobacteria; order Burkholderiales; family Gallionellaceae; genus Gallionella. The sequence goes on from MGWP01000068.1 coordinate 2,766, forward strand.
TTGCATCAAACGCAACGCAAGGTGGTTATGTTGCCAGATGGCACACAGGATCGCCTGAGCGCGATGTATCAGTTCATGTTCCTGACCCTGCAACCTGCCGCCACACTGGATTTCCCGATGACCAACGGCAATAAGTTGGACAACTACCACTATGCAATCACTCTCGGCCCAAAACTTAAAACGCCAGCCGGGGAATTCAGCACCTTGTATCTCGATAGTCAGGCGAAAGCCGGAGAAAATCGCACCGAAATCTGGCTGGCCACAAAAATAAACAACTTGCCATGCAAGATGATTATTACCGAGGCCAATGGCGATCAACTCATCCAGGTATTAAGCAAACTCGATACCAGACCGTGATCGTCCTGCCGCGCACTTCTACCGGAAGAATCGCTTTGGCCATTACCCTGTCGCTGATGGCGCATATGATTGCGCTATTTGCGCCACTGGTTAAATTGCCGCCCGGCGAAGCGCCCCTGCCGATACTTACGGCAAGGCTGGAACCTCTGCCCAAAATTGCCCCTCCCCCGGCTCCTGCCAGAAAACCAAAATCCAAGCCTCCGCCTGCTCCGGTTGTGCAGGATGTGATGCAACCCGACGACAAGCAGGCTGGTGACAAACCGACGGAAACCACACAATTTGATCCCGCGCCGCAAACTCCGGCGGCTATCCAGACAACTGAAAAGATCAAATCCGCACCCCCGCTCCCCAAACGTGCACAACTCATTTTCACAGCATATAAGGGAACCGACTTTCCGGTCGGTGAGGCGCGCCATAGTCTGGAAATAGGAGCTGGCGGAAGCTACATGCTCAAGGTCGGCATGAGCACAACCGGTCTGGCAAGTTTCTTTAAGAGCTTCGAATTAAATCAGCAAAGCAGCGGCATGGTGACCGTACAAGGGCTGCGCCCCGGCAATTTCAGCGAAACAAAAAATACCTCAAAGGGCAAGGAGACGCTCGAAGCTAAATTTGCATGGGAAGAAAAATCACTGATTTTCTCGAATGGCGGCTATGCACGACTACCTGAGCATGCTCAGGACATTATCAGCTTCATGTACCAGCTTTCACAACTACCCTTGGACGAAGGCACGATACCCCTATACATCAGCAACGGCAAAAAGCTGGAGCGCTATGAATTGGCTGTTGGGGAAGAGGAGTTGATTCAAACGGTCATCGGCAGGTTGCGCGCTTTGCCATTGCGCAAAATCCACACACAGGGCGAAGAAGGGTTGGATATTTGGCTGGGCGTGGAATATCGGCTGTTGCCCGTCAAGATTCGCCAGACCGACCGCAACGGCCAAATCGCCGGTGAGATGGTGATTTCAGAGATACGCGTGGCGGACGAATAGCTGCTGAAACACGCTCTCAGCCTGGCTTGAAATCGTAGGGGTAGTCTTTCAAGGCTGGTTTCATCAGCATGTCTTCATTGATGACATGATCGGTTATCCAATTGCTCAGAAAGTTTGAGTAGTGTTCCGCCGCAGCGTCCGACCATATGCCGTCCTTGGCAACCAACTCGGTTTTCATGTGCTGGAACTCCTTCAGCACATATTTATGTTCCTGCTTATTCTTGGCAAAAGGAAATTTGATTGCCCGCGCAATATTTTCCTCGCCCACGAAATGAGCACATAAATAATGTTCGAGCTGCTCAAATGCTTGTGGCAAGGCGAAGCTATCCCTAGCCTTGATCATGGCCTCTATGCCATTGACCATAACTATCAAATTCTTATGCTCGGTATCGATTGATTCATTACCGATGCTCAATTCTTCCGTCCATGTACCCATCGCGCCATCCGCTAAATAAACAACCGCCGGTTCAAGTATATTCCTAATATTTGACAGCCAGACAAATTATCGGTTCAATGGTTATGCATCTGTGTTGTTTATCGCCTTTCGCGATGAACGTCTCCGCGCTTACCCATAGGCCAGAATTATGAGCAATGATATTGCGCTGGCAACCCTGCTAAACTGCGCGCCTGAATTTTTGAAGCCATCTTTACCTACCCGATACCGCTCATGTTGATTACCGAATATCGTCTGGAACTCATCATCCAGGCATTGCGCGCCATCCTGCCGCTGGCGCATCCTGCCGACACCACGCTGCGCTACTTTTTCAAGAATGAGCGCATCGGCTCCAACGAGCGAGAACTGGTTGCAGAGACCGTGTTCGGCGTGTTGCGCCACCGCTTGCTGCTGGAAATAACCTGTGGCGAAAACACGCCGCGCCGCCTAGCGCTCGCCTGGCTGCTCAGGTTTGGCGGCTATAACCTGCGCGAAATAGAACCGGTATTGAAGCGCGACGAGAAGGAGTGGCTCGCCACGGTGAAGGGCATCAAGGTAGAAGATCTGCCGCTAGCGGTGCAGGCCGAGTTGCCCGAGTGGCTGGTGGAGAAGATGCGCGGTTCATACTCCGATGCCGACATCCTCGCCATCGGCTTGTCGATGCAGCAAGGCGCGCCGCTGGACATCCGCGTCAACACCCTGCTCGCCAAACGCGACGATGTGCTGCAGCAACTGCACGATAAAAATATCGAAGCCACTGCCACATCCTGGTCGCCCGTCGGCATCCGCCTCAAGGAAAAAATTCCGCTCAATAAAGACGCGTTGTTCACCGAAGGCAAGATAGAAGTACAGGACGAAGGCAGCCAATTGCTCGGTTTCCTGCTCGCGCCGAAACGCAATGATATGGTGGTAGATTTTTGCGCCGGTGCGGGCGGCAAGACGCTGATGCTGTCCGCGCTGATGAATTCGCAGGGTCGTTTATATGCGATGGATACATCCGAAAAACGTCTCGCCAACCTCAAACCGCGTCTCAAACGTTCCGGCGCAAGCAATATCCAACCGATGCTGATTTCGCATGAAAATGATCTCAAGGTAAAACGCCTGGCGGGCAAAATCGACCGCGTGCTGGTGGACGCGCCGTGCAGCGGCCTGGGCACGTTGCGCCGCAGCCCGGATCTGAAATTTCGCCAATCACCCGGCAGTATCGAGGAATTTACGCGGAAACAGGCGGCCATTCTCGCCTCCGCCAGCCGCCTGCTGAAAAAAGGCGGTCGCATGGTGTACGCGACTTGCAGCATTCTGCCGGAAGAGAACCAGTATATCGTGCAAGCCTTCCTCGCCGCGCATCCCGGCTTCGCACTGAAACCGGCTGGAGAAATACTGCAACAGCAGAAGATCGCGCTGGAAATGGGTGATTATCTGGAGCTGCGCCCGCACCTGCACGGCACGGATGGTTTTTTTGCGGCGGTATTGGAAAAACAGACAGACTGTTGAGCATTACATAATTCGCAACAACCACTCCGTTGGGGCCGATGCTTCGACTTCGCTCAGCACCGGATACGCAAAGCTTATCGAAGCACGAGGCTACGTGCAAACCCACCTTTCGATACCTCAGAGTGGGCGGTGTAATGCCCAGCAATTGATGACCGCGAGAATTACCACCAGCTAAAGCAGATGGCTGTTTAGCGTCACATCTTTTGATGCCTCTGAACTATTCTCAGCCACTTGTTGGCATCACTCTTTCCCCTGCTTGCGGGAGAAGGCTGGGATGGGGGCAAACGACGGCGATTAACCAGGCAAATCCCCTCCCCAACCCGACCACGCGCGCAAGGGAGCGAGCGAGTGCATTTGCTGAGAATAGTTCAGAGGCATGTATCTTCTTGCCGGAGCTTGCTTCCTGCTGAGTGAACCTTAACCAAAAGATTGTTGACACACAGCCGCGACGAAGCTTCCGTTATTTTTCGCCTGGCATCAGGCAAATACTGACAGCAAGACTTCCCATATCCCTACGCCATTATCAGACAAACACCGACATACACTTCGCGCAACAAACAATATTATTTACGCAAGGACTCTGCCAATCGTGGCTGTTATGTTATGCCGATGCGGTGGCTGGATTCCGTATGACCATAAGTTAACTATCCAAGGAGAGCAACCATGAAAATGGAAGAGGTACGCAGCATTGCCAAATCGCACGGCATCAGTCCCGGCAAATTTTCAAAAACCGAACTGATTAAATATATTCAAGCCAACGAGGGTAACTTCGACTGCTTTGCCACCGCCTACGACAGGGAATGTGACCAAGCCGACTGCAAGTGGCGCGCAGACTGTTTTGAATTCGCCTGCAAAGGAGAGCCGTCATGAATCTGGTTAAATGGGATCCATTCAAGGAGCTGGAAGATGTTTCAAGCAGGTTGAACCGCATCTTCTGGCGGGTTCCGGCTCGCACCGAAACGGATAGGGAAATGCTGGCGGTGGCCGACTGGGCGCCTTCAGTCGATATCAGCGAGACGGACACGGCCTATCTGGTTAAGGCAGAAATTCCCGGCGTGAAGAAAGAGGATGTCAAGGTCACCATTCAGGACGGCATGCTCACCCTTCAGGGCGAACGCAAGCAGGAAAAAGAAGAAAAAGGCAAAAAGTTTCACCGTATCGAGCGTTGCTACGGCAGCTTTGCGCGCAGTTTTCGGGTGCCGGACGATGCCGATGAAAACTCCGTAAAGGCCGAATTCAAGGACGGCGTGCTCAACGTCACTCTGTCCAAGTCCGAGAAGGCCAAGCCCAAGCAGATCAATGTTTCAGTGTCATAAAGAACCCGCTGGGGGTTTCCCTGATTTTTCAGCCGCTGCCGTTTTTTCTTCCGGGTTTCCCCTGTTTTTTTTGTCGGCTTTAATGTCCTTGGTGTGCCCCATCATTTCAGCATCGTCGTCCATCAGAATCCGGCTGGCATTGCCTTCCATGTCTTCGTATTGGCCTTTCTTTACCGCCCAGATCAGCACGACGAGAAATATCAATCCGAAGAACATCATGCCGGGTATCAAACCGTAAATCACCTCCATGGCAACCTCTATGGTTTTTTGAATAAAGTCCGTATACGCGCCGCATTGCCGATCACCACCAGCGAACTGATCGGCATGGTGATCGCCGCCACCAGCGGGCTGACTCTCGCCATCATCGCCAGCGGCACCATGATGGCGTTATACACGAAGGACAGCCCGATATTCTGCTTGATGGTACGCAACGTGCGGCGCGACAACAGGGTTACCAGCCGCACCTTGTCCAGCTCGTTGTGCATCAGCACGATGTCGGCGCTTTCCACAGACACATCGGTGCCCGATCCGAGCGCAATGCCTACATCGGCACGGATCAGGGCGGGCGCGTCGTTGATGCCGTCACCCACCATCGCGACCACCGCGCCGCGCTGCTGCAATTGGCGGATCACTTGATCCTTGTCCTGTGGCAACACCTCAGCGATGACTTCCATGCCGCCCAGTTGCCGCGCGATGGCCTCGGCAACCGGCCTGCGGTCTCCGGTCAGCAGGGTCAGACGGATGCCCGCCGCGCGCAGTTCGTTTATCAATTGTTGCGCATCACCGCGTAGTTTGTCCGCCAGTGCAAATACGGCCACATGCATACCTCCCGACGCGACATGCACACAACTCATCGCCTGCGTTTCCAGTTCGTGCGCCCGCACCTGAAGCTCAGCATTGGGTACTACGCCGCTACGCATCAGCCATTCGGCGCTACCTAGCAACACCATTTGCCCTGCCACTTCCGCTTCCACACCCAGGCCGGCTGTCGCCTGAAATCCGGCCACGGCGATGTCGCGATAATTCAATTGCTGCACTGCGGCTTCGGCGACAATAGCCTTGGCCACGCTATGTTCGCTGTAGCGTTCCACCGCCGCCGCGCCGCGCAATATATCCTCCTTCGCCACCCCTGGTGCAACATGTATTTGCGCGACGCTCATCCTGCCTTCGGTCAGCGTACCGGTTTTATCGAACACAAAGTGGTTCACGTTGGACAGGGTTTCCAGCACCAGCCCGTTTCTGACCAGAATGCCATGTTTCGCGCCCAGTCCAGAGGCTACTGCAATCGACATCGGTGTCGCCATACCCAGTGCGCATGGGCAGGTGATGATCAGCACCGAAGTCGCGGCCATCAGCGCGATCTCAAAATCTCTGGTATTCCAGATAAAGAAAGTCAGTGTCGCACATACCAGCGTGACCATCACGAACCACGGCACGATGGTGTCGGCGAGACGCTGGATTGGCGCTTTGGAAGATTGCGCCTCCTCTACCAGCCGGATGATTTTCGCCAGCGTGGTGGTCTGCATGGTCGAGCTCACCTCCACCAGCAAGGCGCCGTTGGTATTCACCGTCCCGGCGGAAACTTGCGCCCCGATTGATTTGCTCACCGGCGCGGATTCGCCGCTCAGCATCGACTCGTCCACCGCGCTGTGCCCTTCCAGCACGATGCCATCTACCGGCACCTTGTAACCCGGCTTGATCAGCACCCGGTCGCCGGGTTTCACGCCGCGTATCGGCATCATCTGCTCCTGCCCGTCGCGCATCACGGTCGCCACGCGCGGCTGCAACTCCATCAGACGCTTGGTGGCGGAAATTGCCTGATGGCGAAACATGCCTTCCAGATAGCGGCCTATCAGGATCACGAAAATCAGGTTGGTGACGGTATCGAAATACACCTCGCCGATTTTGCTGGCGGCTACCGTGACATAAAACGAATAGGCGTAAGTGACGCTCAGGCCGATGGTGATCGGCATATCCATGGTCAGGCGGCCGCCGCGCAACCCGCCAAATGCGCCGCGAAAGAACGGATAGCCCGCATACAGCAAGGTTGGTGTGGCCAATGCCAGCCCGATCCAGTGTAAAAATTCGCGGAACTCATCGCGGTTTGCGCCGCTATACAGCGCGATGGAAATCCACAGCATGTTCATCATCGCGAATCCGGCGAAGAACAGCCGGTAGAGCATGGCGCGATTGGCTTTTTTGATGATCCCTTCGGCGCTCTCCGGATCATAGGGCACAGCCGCATAACCGATTCTGGCGAGCGCACGAATCACATCGGACAGCTTGCCGCGCCGGTTATCCCAGCGCAAATGCAGGCGCTTGGCAGCCAGATTGACATTGGCCGACTGCACGCCGGGCACGCGCTGCAATCCGCGCTCGATCAGCCATACACAGGCGGCGCAGTGGATGCCTTCGACGAGCAGATGAATATCGCGCACCTCGCCGGAGCAGGTGGTGAATTCCTGCTGTACTTCATCGAAGTCGTAGATTTCAATGTCTTTGGGCGGTTCGGGTGGCGGGCCGAGCAGCGTACCTTCTGGTGCGCGCTGGTAATAGCCTTGCAGCCCTGCTTCAAAAATGGCGCTGCATACCGACTTGCAACCGAAGCAACAAAACCGCCGCTCCTCACCATCCAGCCGCGCGCGATAGTCCGCCTCAGAAGCAACGGGTAATCCGCAATGGAAACAGTTTTTGTTCAAAAGACGGGGGGCAGAAAATATTTCTCCCCAGAATAGAGGGAGGATGGGAGGAGTAGATGGAAGACAGGCATGCCACCAATTTTCCTGACATGAAAGATAGGGATTAATCTGGCCAATATCGCTAAAAACATTTCATTTATCCCGGTTAATTCATTTGGGCGCAGGTCTGACTCCAGCCCGGAATATCGTGTTAAAACCTGAACCAAGATGCTATATCGGGTTTATCCATCACATTATGACGGGTAGTTCGGCTCATTCTGATGGGCGATGTCCAAGGAAATCATTCGTGCATCATACCCAACGCCACCGCTTCTGCAACCCGGATGCCGTCCACCGCTGCGGACAGAATACCGCCCGCATAGCCAGCGCCTTCGCCGCTTGGATATAAGCCTTTAGTATTGATACTTTGCAGACCCTCGTCATGGCGCTTGATGCGGATTGGCGACGAAGTGCGCGTCTCCACACCGGTCAGCACCGCATCGTGCAGATCGAACCCCATGATCTGTTTAGCGAAGGCGGGCAGCGCTTCGCGGATCGCGGCAATCGCATAGTCCGGCAGAGCGCTGCTCAGATCGCATAATTGCACGCCCGGCATATAAGACGGCTGCACCGCGCCAAAGCTGCGCGAAGGCCTGCCCGCCAAAAAGTCGCCGACCAGTTGTCCGGGAGCGTGATAATTTGCGCCACCCAACTCGAAGGCGCGCGACTCCCAGCGGCGCTGGAATGCTATCCCGGCAAGCGGATTGCCCGGATAATCCTCGGGCGAAATGCCGACCACGATGCCGCTGTTGGCGTTGCGCTCATTGCGCGAATACTGGCTCATCCCGTTAGTGACCACTCGCCCCGCTTCCGAAGCGGCGGCGACCACCGTGCCACCGGGGCACATGCAGAAGCTGTACACTGAACGCCCGTTGCTGGCATGGTGCACCAGCTTGTAATCCGCCGCACCGAGCAGCGGATTGCCCGCGTTGCTGCCATAACGCGCGTGGTCGATCAGCGACTGCGGATGCTCGATGCGGAAGCCGATGGAGAACGGTTTGGCCTCGATAAACACGCCACGCTGGTACAACATCTCGAAGGTATCGCGCGCACTGTGTCCGACAGCCAGCACCAGATGATTCGTTGCAATGCGTTCGCCGTCGGCGAGCACTACGCCGCATACTTTTCCATTGGTTATTTCGATGTCATCCACACGGCTCTGGAAGCGTATCTCGCCGCCCAGCGACTGAATGGTTTCGCGCATCTTTTCTACTATGCTCACCAGGCGGAACGTGCCGATATGCGGCTTGCTGGCATACAGAATTTCTTCCGGTGCACCCGCCTTGACGAATTCCTCCAGCACTTTTCTGCCCAAGTGCCTGGGGTCCTTGATCTGGCTGTGCAATTTGCCGTCGGAAAATGTGCCCGCGCCGCCTTCGCCGAACTGTACGTTCGATTCCGGGTTAAGTATCCCTTGCCGCCACAGCCCGAAGGTGTCCTTGGTTCTTTCGCGCACCGCCTTGCCACGCTCCAGAATCAGCGGGTGAAAGCCCATTTGTGCGAGGATCAATCCCGCAAACAAGCCCGCCGGCCCCATACCGACCACCACTGGCCGCAAGGCTAAACCCTGTGGAGCCTGCGCAACAAAACGATAGCTGGTATCCGGCGTAATGCTGACTTGCGGGTCGTTCCCGAATCTTTCCAGAATCGCCGCTTCGTCACGCACTTCGGCATCCAGCGTGTAGGTAAACAGGATATTGCTTTTCTTGCGCGCATCCACACCGCGCCGGAAGATGCGGTAGTTCAACAGGTCGTGCGCATGAATATCCAGCCGCTTGACGATGGCGCTGCTGATGCCACCCTCGGGGTGGCCGACCGGCAGTTTGATTTCGGTCAACCGCAACATAGGTTGTGAACTGCGAAATTTTCGCAATAGAACATGGGGCGATCCATAATTTAACGCGAAACTCGCGCAACGAAGCCACCCACCTCTCGCCCGCTTGCGGGAGAGGGATGGGGAGAGAGAAACGGGCATGCAGGTTTCATTATCAGGTGCGGCATTTCTGTCATACCCATTAGTTGAAAACGAGAGGCAGCGATACTTGCAAGCTTTGCTTTATCGTTGATGCCGTCCTTTTTCTAAGGAGCTTTGTTCGCTTATTTACAAGCTCGTGCATCAAGCAATCCTTTGGTTTTTGCTTCTTCAAGCCTGTCGGTATTTTGTGATTTTTGCGCGGCAAAGCTGTTGCGCTCCCAAAAATAGCCGTCGAGATAGCCTTGTATCGTTTTGTCTGAATTGGCGCGATTCAGTCGTTTTACAGCCATTTGACAATACTCGGGTTCTTGTTCCACACCGGAAAATTTTCGCCCCAATTTCTTGGCGACCACGCAAGTCGTACCCGATCCAAAAAATGGATCAAAAATAAAATCCCCCGGTTTTGAGCTTGCCAGCATCAACTTGGCAATAAGTTTTTCCGGTTTTTGTGTGGGATGGTCGGTGTTCTCTGGCATAGACCAAAATGGAATCGAAATATCCGTCCATAGGTTGGAGGGATGCGTAAGTCGAAAGTTGCCGTTGGCACCTTCTTCCCAATCTTTAGGTTCTCCAGAGGTATCGCGATATGGCGCGATTACTTTCTTTTTGAGTTTTACAGCATCGACATCGAAGTAATAGTCGTTGGACATATTGCAAAACCAAATATCTTCGGAGCAATTTTTCCAGTTTGCGTTAGCACCACGCCCTTTTTCACGTTCCCAGGTAATTCTATTTCTGACGAAAAAATGTTTTTCTAAAACACTCTGCACCGACTTTGATGATTGCCAATCACAGCAAACATAAAGTGACGCGTTCTGCTTCAGACATCGAGATATTTTTTTTACCCAACTATCAAGCCACTCTTCATATGCGGTAGACGAGGTCTTGGCAAATTTCTTTTCCCCATATTGCTTGCTCAGGTTATATGGAGGATCAATTATTAACAGGTCGATAAATGCGCTTGGTAAAAAATCAACGCACGCGAATAAATTTTGATGGATTAGCTGGTTCTCAATTTCCGCTACCGAGACTTGTGCACTCAGGCTAATGGTCTGCTGCATAAGCGAAATTGCCTCCTCCTCATGAATAGCCAATGTGCGATTGCGTGATGTTCGTTCTTTGATGGGGTAAACCAACATATCTGCGCCTCCCGGTTGCTCCATTCAATTGTCTAGCGATGTGCTTGTGCGTCCAATCCGTCAAGCACCATCTCCGCCGCGCGCAGCACGGCGCGCGCCTTGT
>MGWP01000069.1 GCA_001801055.1 Gallionellales bacterium GWA2_55_18
CCTTGAGCTCGTCCACGCGCGCCAGCAATTTATCGGCGATCTCCACCGCATTTGCGCTGGGCTTCTTGGTGATCGCCAGCGTGACGGCGGAAAACTCGCCCTTGGCCGTGATTTGTTTGTCCGCAGCGGCCATCCCGGTTCCCATCCACACATAGCTGCCCGGCTGATCCGCGCCATCCTGCACTTCGGCAACATCGCGCAAAAATATTGGTTTGCCATTGACCACGCCGACCACCAGTTGCCTCACCTCATGGGCATCGCTCAGAAAATTGCCGGTTTGCACCAGCACTTCGCGGTTGCTTTGCACCAGCGTCCCGGAGTTCTGTGAAACATTGGCGGACTGCAATGCCGCGCGGATATCCTGCATGGTGAGCTGATAGGCGTTCAGGCTTTCCGGGTTGAGCAATACCCGCACCATGCGTTGCGTCGCCCCCAGCGTATTCACTTCGCGCGTGCCCGGCACACGCTTCAGGTCGGCCTCGATGGCATGCGCCACCTGCGTCAATTCGATGCCACCGCCCGCCGCCTGTTCGCGCCACAGGGTCAGCGCAACGACCGGCACATCGTCGATGCCCTTGGCCTTGATGATGGGTTGCGCAACCCCCAGCGTGGGCGGCAACCAGTCGGCATGGGAATGCACCACATCGTAGAGCTTCACCAGCGAAGCGATGTGCTCCTCGCCAACCTTGAATTGCACGGTGATGACCGCCATGCCCGGCTGCGCCACCGAATACACGTGATCCACCCCGGCGATTTGCGACAATACCTGCTCGGCGGGTGTCGCCACGGTTTGCGCAACATCCCTGGCCGATGCGCCCGGATAGGCGATCAGCACGTTCGCCATGGTCACGCTGATCTGCGGCTCTTCCTCGCGCGGTGTCACCAGCACGGCAAATAACCCCAGCAGCACGGCGACCAGCGCCAGCAGCGGGGTCATCTGCGAGTGCAGAAAGTGTTTGGCGATACGCCCTGAAATGCCCATGTGAACCTCTATAAATTTATTTTCCGGGCGAATCGCGGCGTCGCGTGCTCGCTCACTCCTCGCCTATCGATCTGATATGTCTCGTCGTTCACTGTGCGGCTCCTTGCGCTTCATCCCGCAAAACAAATTTCTAGAGGCTCCCCCCATGCTTTTCCCAAATCCTGGTAGGGTGCGTTTCACGCACCATGGTGCGTGAAACGCACCCTACAGTCTGCCTGCCGCTATTGTTACTTCAGTTTCTCTACGCCCATCGCTTTCAGCACAATCTTTTCGTAGATAGGCTCGGAGGTACCCCTTTTCATCTTGCGGATGAAATACTTCTCAAATGCGACCTTGGCCAGATGCACCCACTTGCCCTCGGCAAACCAGTTCACGTTGCGCGGCGGAATCTGCGGTATCGCCACGAACGCGATGCCGCCATCGCCGAAATCCGCCAGGCAGACCGCATTCCAGGTCGCCTTGCTGGTCGGCGGATTGCCGGTCAATTCGGAATGGATGTTGTGCACCGTCGCGGTCACCATCGACTCGATCATATAGCCGGTCTTGGGTGTGCCGACCGGCACGGGAGTAGCTTCTACCGGCGGGATCGCCACGCACACGCCGACCGAATAAATGTTCTTGTATTTCGGGTTGCGCTGATGCTCGTCCACGATAATGAAGCCGCGCGGATTGGTCAGACCTTCGATGCCGAATACCGCATCCACGCCTTTGAAAGCAGGCAGCATCATACTGTAGGCAAACGGCAACTCGTGCTTCTTCTTCTCGTTGCCCGCCTCGTCGACTTCCGTGACGTACATCTTGCCCGCCTCGATCTTGGTGACCCTGGCGTTGCAAATCCACTTAATGTGCCGCTCGCGCATCGCCGATTCGAGCATCCCCTTGGAATCGCCCACTCCGCCCAACCCCAAGTGGCCGATATAAGGCTCTGAAGTCACAAAAGTCATCGGCACCTTGTCGCGGATTTTGCGACGGCGCAAATCGTTTTCCATGATGAACGCATATTCATAAGCCGGGCCGAAACAGGATGCACCTTGCACCGCACCGACCACAATCGGGCCGGGACTCTGGGTGAAGTGTTCCCACACATCGTGCGACTTCATCGCGTGATCGACATGGCAAACCGAATGGGTATGCCCGCCATGCGGTCCCAATCCCTCAATCTCCTCGAAGGCCAGCTTGGGGCCGGTGGCAATCACCAGGAAGTCGTAATTCACCGATTGACCGTCGTTTAATTCGAGACGGTTCTGTTCGGGATGCACCCGTTTTACACCGACTGAGATAAAGTCGATGCCCTTGCGCTCCAAGTAGGTGCGGACTGGAAACTCGATATCTTCACGGTCACGCCATTTCACGCCCACCCACGGATTGGATGGCACGAAATGAAAATTCTCGCTGTTCGAGATGACCGTCACCTTGTCACCCTTGCGAATTTTCTCCTGCATTTCATACGCCAGCGGCATTCCGCCGATACCCGCTCCCATGATTATGATATGCGCCATGTTGCTATCCTCCGTAAGTTGATAAACCGCTACTTCATTCCGGCCTTGACCGGATCCAGCGCCACTTTCTCGCCCGGGTTCAACCCGGCCAGCACCTCAATCGCACCATCGGATGTCGCCTCGCCGAGCCGCACCTGGCGCAACTTCACCCCGCCTTTTTCATCCACCACATACACCGCGACCACTTCGCTGCGGCGCAGTACGGCGCTCGCAGGAATCACCAGTTTGTTGGCCTTGCCCACCACAAAATGCGTGCGCACAAACATACCGGGATAAATCCCCGCTTCATTTTTCGGCAAATACACGCGCACTTGCGTGCTGTGGGTGCGCGAGTCGGCGACCGGCTGTATGGTTGTCGAAGCAGGTTTGATCCAGCGGTTCAACGAGGGTACTTCCACCATCGCACCGGGGCGCGCACCAATATCCACCAGCTTGTCTTGCGGTACGCTCACCACCACGCGCATCTCGGCAGGGTCGAAACCGGTCATCAACGGTTTGCCGGGCATCACCATTTCGCCGACCTCCACCAGGCGCGCCGCCACGATCCCGCTGTAGGGTGCAATGACCGCCGTATAGCCGTGCGCAAGGCTGGCCTGCCCGGCACCCGCCTCGCTGGCTGCGGCTTGCGCCAAAGCCACCTTGTAGTCGGCCTGTGCCTTGTCGAGCGCTGCCTGGCTGATAAATTTCTGTGCAAACAACTGCCGTGCACGCTCAAAAGCCGCCTTGGCGTTTTGCATATTGGCCTGTGCCTGCAACACCTGCGCTTGGCTACCCGCCAAGGCCTGCACCGCTTCGCGTTCATCGATGCGCAGGATCACTTGCCCCTTGTTGACGCGATCCCCTACATCGAAGTTGATTTCCTTGATGCGCCCGCCGATTTGCGCGGACACGGTGGACTGGCGCGTCGCCTCCACCAAGCCGTCTGCACTGTATGTCTGCGCCACCTCGCGATACTGCACCGGCGCGACGGCAAGCTGTTCGGCAGCCTGCACAGCCGCCGCATTCAGTAGTAGCACACCAAAAATCCATATTTTTTTCATTGCACCACCCCGCCTACAACTTCGTTATATTAGAATATACTGATATTCTAATTAAAATGCAACAATTAAATTGTGCAAAAAACATCGCGCATCATTCCGATCAGCTTCAGGGTGCGTAAATCGTCAATACGGTAATACACCCGGTTCGCGTCCTTGCGCGTCGCCAATACACCCTTGTCGCGTAAAATCGCCAGATGCTGCGAAATATTGCTCTGCGACGTGCCGACCTGCTCCACGATGTCCTGCACGCTGACTTCCTGATCGCCAAGCACGCATAAAATCTTCAGGCGCAACGGGTGCGCTATGGCTTTTATGGCCTGCGCGGCCTGTTGAATATCTTCTTCTCGGTCAATTAACTTGTTTACCATACCTGCTCCTTGAATAATCCCGCCGAGTCGCGCACCAACGGACATGGCGAGAAACGCCGCCCCAAACTACATGCATCGCTTCTCGCCGTGCCCGTCCCCTCTCTCCTACCTCTCCCCAATAGGGCGAGAGTGCCGAAGTATCGCTTCGCGATGTTCACGTTAAACGGGGCGAATTCGGCTAAAATGAAACCTCACAAAATCATCATCCGCTAATATTCTACACCAATGAACGCCACCCCTGTCTTGCTGCTTATCCTGGACGGCTTCGGCTACCGCGAAGACGCCGATTTCAACGCTGTCCTTGCGGCGCGCAAACCGAATTGGGATAAGCTCTGGCGCGACTACCCGCATACCCTGATCAACGCCTCTGAAAAGTTTGTCGGCCTGCCGTCCGGCCAGATGGGCAACTCCGAAGTAGGCCATCTCAATATCGGCGCCGGGCGCGTGGTGTACCAGGACTTGAGCCGCGTCGATGTCGCCATCGAGGATGGCAGCTTCTACACCAACTCTGCTTTAAGCGATGCGGTCGCGCTGGCAAAACAAAACAACAGCACACTGCACATCATGGGGCTGCTTTCTCCGGGCGGCGTGCATAGTCACGAAAACCACATCTTCGCCATGCTGGAAATGGCGGCACGCGCCGGTTTGAAAAAAATCTATCTGCACGCTTTTCTGGATGGGCGCGACACCCCGCCCAAAAGCGCTGCGCGATCGCTGCAACTATTGCAGGAAAAATGCGCTGCATTGGGAACCGGTCAAATCGCCAGCATCACCGGTCGCTTCTATGCAATGGATCGTGACAACCGCTGGGAGCGCGTGCAACCCGCTTATGAATTGCTCACACAAGGCCACGCCGAATTTACCTCAGCAAATGCATTAAGCGGACTGGAGCAGGCTTATGCGCGCGGCGAATCGGATGAATTCGTCAAGCCCACCGCGATTGTTCCAAATAACGCTCAAACCACCACCATGCAAGATGGTGATGTTGTGGTATTCATGAACTTCCGCGCCGACCGCGCCCGCGAAATCACTCGCGCTTTGACAGATGAGGCGTTCAGCGGATTCAACCGTGCCTACCTGCCCAAACTTGCCAGTTTCGTTTCGCTGAGCAGTTATGGCGAAGATTTTCATTTGCCCTGCGCATACCCGCCCACAACCATTCATAACGGCTTCGGCGAATACATTTCAAACTTGGGATTAAAACAGTTGCGCATCGCCGAAACCGAGAAATACGCGCATGTCACCTACTTCTTCAGCGGCGGCAGGGAACAACTCTATCCCGGCGAAGACCGCATCCTCGTTCCATCGCCAAAAGTTGCGACTTACGACCTCAAACCGGAGATGAGCGCGTTTGAAGTGACCGACAAACTCGAAGCAGCGATCCTGAGCCGCCAGTATCACGCCATCGTTTGCAACTACGCCAACGGCGACATGGTAGGCCACACCGGCATCCTAGAAGCGGCCATCAAGGCCGTTGAAACACTGGATGTCTGCGTCGGTCGCGTGGTCGAGGCGATGCGCTCCATCGGCGGCGAGATCCTCATCACCGCCGATCACGGCAATGCCGAGCAGATGATAGACCACACGACCCACCAGGCGCATACCGCGCATACCCTGAATCCGGTGCCTCTGCTGTATATCGGGCGCAAAGCCGAATTAACCGGGGGCGGCGCGCTACGCGATCTCGCCCCCAGCCTGCTGGCCATGATGGGACTGCCGCAACCGGCAGAAATGACTGGGCACAGCCTGATCCGGATACAGTGACCCTGTCAGCCCGCTTACTGTTATGCGTTCTGTGCTGCCTGATATCGGCCAACACGGCATACGCCAGCCAACAGGAAGAACTGGAAAACCTGCGCACACGCATCGCCGCGATGCAGCGCGAAATAGACAAAACCAGCGAATCGAAATCGGAAGCCGCCGATGCACTGCGAGAATCGGAGCAAGGGATCAGCGACAGCAACCGCAAACTTGCCGAACTTGCCGAGCAACTGCGAACAGCCGATAAAAAACTCAACGTGCTGCAAGCGCAACAGCAGCAACTGAGCAACAATCTGGATACACAGCAAACACAGCTTGGCAAGCTGCTGTATCAGCAATATTTGGGCGGCAAACAGGAATACCTGAAACTATTGCTAAACAATCAGAACCCCAATCAAGTCAACCGAGATTTGCAATATTACCAATACATCGCACGCAACCGCGCAACCTGGCTGACCACCTTACGCGGCAATCTTGCCGCACTGAATGCGGCCAGTATGGCCACACGCGAACAGCGCACCGAACTGAAATCATTGCGTGCCGAACAAGCGGCGCAGAAAACAACACTGGAGAAGAAACAGCGCGCCCGACAACAGATGCTAGTTAAAATTTCGCAACAACTGCGCCTGCAACGCCGCGAAATCAACCGGTTGCAGCGCGACGAAAATCGCCTGGCGCAACTGGTCGAAAAACTGACCAAAATGCTCGCCCAGCCAAAATCAAAATCGCTGTTTCGCAATAACAACCTGCCGGATAATCGCTTTGACGGTAGCCCGTTTGACCAACTCAAGGGCAAGCTGACGTTGCCGGTAAAAGGGGAGGTTACCAACCGTTTCGGCACGCAGCGCCCCGATAGCACAGTACAATGGAAAGGTTTGTTCCTGAGAACTTCCGCCGGGCAAGCTGTCAAAGCGGTTGCTGCAGGTCGTGTGGTGTTCGCGGATTGGTTGCGCGGTTTTGGTAACCTGCTGATCGTCGATCACGGCAATGGTTACATGAGCCTGTATGGCAATAACGAAACGCTTTACAAGCAGGTTGGCGATGTATTGCGTGGCGGTGATACTGTTGCCGCAGTCGGGAACAGCGGCGGAAATGAAGATTCCGGTTTATACTTTGAACTGCGCCATGAAAGCAAACCGCTCGATCCGATGAAGTGGCTGGCGGCTAAGAGCCTATTTCAATAGGCTCTGAATAACATTGAGGGAATTATGCGTCTTCTAGAAAAAGTTGGTTTGGTCGGTTTGGGTTTGGTTGCAGGCGTCTCGGTCAGTCTGCATTTCGCTGCGCTTGCCGATAAGGAAACGATCGCCACACCGTTGCCCGTCGAAGAATTGCGCGCGTTTTCCGAGGTGTTTGGCCGCATCAAGAGCGACTATGTCGAGCCCGTCACCGACAAAAAACTGATTACCGAAGCCATCAACGGCATGTTGAATGGGTTGGACCCCCACTCTGCCTATCTCGACGCGGAATCATTCAAGGAGTTGCAAGTCGGCACGCAGGGTGAATTCGGCGGGCTTGGCATTGAAGTCGGCATGGAAGATGGCTTGGTAAAAGTTATTTCGCCGATAGAAGATACCCCTGCCTTCCAGGCAGGCATCAAGAGCGGTGACCTGATCATCAAACTGGATGACACTCTGGTCAAAGGTCTGACGTTGAACGATGCGGTGAAACGCATGCGCGGCAAACCCGGCAGCAAAATTGTGCTGACCGTTATCCGCAAAGAAGAACCGAAACCGCTTACTTTCACACTATCACGCGCAGTCATCAAAGTACAAAGCGTTAAACCTAAACTGGTTGAACCGGGTTATGCATTCGTGCGCATCACCCAATTTCAGGAACATACCGGCGAAAATCTCGCCACCGCACTGGAAAATCTGATCAAACAAAATCAGGGGTCGCTAAAAGGATTGGTGCTTGATTTGCGCAATGATCCCGGTGGCCTCCTGACTGGTGCGGTCGGCGTTTCTGCGACATTTCTGGCCAAAAACGCCTTGGTGGTCTATACCGAGGGGCGCACCGATGAGGCAAAAATGCGCCTGGTCGCCAGCCCGGAAAATTATCTGCGCGGCAGCGGCAAAAACGATTACCTGAAAAATCTGCCGGAATCCATCAAGAGCGTGCCGCTGGTTGTGCTGGTAAACGGCGGTTCGGCATCCGCCTCAGAGATCGTTGCCGGTGCCCTCCAGGATCATAAACGCGCGGTCATCATGGGTACGCAAACTTTCGGCAAGGGTTCGGTGCAAACCGTCCTGCCTTTGGGCAATAACACCGCGATCAAACTCACCACGGCGCGTTATTACACGCCGGGCGGGCGCTCCATACAAGCCAAAGGCATCGTACCGGATATTTTAGTGGAAGATCCCACCACCGCAGGGCAGGACAGTGCGTTCCGCTTGCGCGAAGCCGATCTGAACAAACACTTGACCAATGGCAATCCCTCAGATGAAAAACCGGATCATGTCGGCAAAACCGCGCCCGCGTCTCCCAATACCAAAGGAGATGCCGCAAAACCTGCACCTGCTGAATTCGGTGCAAAGAACGACTACCAGATGAATCAGGCATTGAACCTGCTCAAGGGAATGCAAATACTGCACGGTAAATAAATTTATACCGCAAAATCGACATGATTGATCTTGCACCTTCTGGAATTGCACAATCAAGCCTGAAAAGCAAAACACCCCGCCTAAATAGCGGGGTGTTTTGTTTTATCTTTCAGCACCGGGCAGGCGTACGCTGTTATTAGCCTAGATTCCGTAGTTGAACCACGAAGAGCACGAAGATCGCGAAGAAGAACAACAGGTTACTTAAAAAATGTGGCTCACTTTTTGGGTGATTACGCTATATCATGTAGCCCATGTGGGCAGCAATAACTAACGAGCTTTGCGCCGCCGTGTGTGGCTTCATTCCACTACCTCGCCTGCCCAGCGGCGCATGGTGTCCACCATTTTTTCCACCACAGCATCCTGAATAAGCGGAATGTCGGTATCGTCGTAACGAAACGTCACCGCAAACGGATTGAGCTGCGTCAATTCTTCCGGAGAGCAAGGGGGCGTAACACCATGTTTCAACAATAGCGACGCGAGCGTATGCAAATCATGGGTACGTTGATAGTCAATGCCATGAAAAATCAGCACAGCCTTCATCAATTTCTCAACCGACTGCTGCGCATGAAAACAGGCCAGACGGAACTTCACTTCGGGCAATTTCAGTAAACCGCGAAACGCCGCCGCATCATCATCCGCCAGTTGCAAATAACGGCGGGCTTCTTCAATGGCGAGAGTCATACATCACCCTGCCTTCTTTGAATGCCCGGTACAAAACTGTTCCCGGTACTTGGCTGCGGCGGAAAGCCTCGCCGTCGGAATACACCAGCAAGTCCACGCCCACCCCCATATCCCCCATCACATTCCGCAAGCGCACCATTTCGTCAAATTTATTGGCTACCTCTTGCTCGATCACCATCAAATCCAGATCGGAATCTTCGGTCGCATCGCCGCGCGCGTAGGAGCCGAACAAGATCACCTTGCTCGGTTTTGCCGCCGCAACCAGCCGCTCAACGGCCTGCTGTATCTGTTCACTGGAAATCATAACTACCCCCTAAAAATGTTTTCGGCTAGTGTCATGGTGTTTTTCCTTCACTGTCGTTTTTTGATCCTGAAACGCTACGAGACTTGACCCCGCGTTTCGCCTTCGACTGGGGCTAGATGTATAAACTGGTGAGCGTGATTTGGTGGCTCTAGTACATATCTATCTTTTAAAATTACAGGAGCACCCCCGTGCCAAAAGATATTTGAACGTACGTCGGCATTTGTAAAATCAAACGGTATATTTAAACTTGCCTTTTTTGTAAAATGAATTGCTGAGAACTCATTACCTAAAGGAAACTTTTTCATTGTTTGTAAAAAATAAACGCCATTAACCTTCCCTGACTTAATTGTCACATAACCCCAAATAATATACCCTGTCCATGGTACATCAACCACCTGTTTTGATAGAAAAATATTCGCGAAAGCATCACTATAGTTAAGCCAATGCTCACCTATCAGTAATGGATAGTTAGCTCTATCGAGCTTATCCAGATTACGCCAAGCACTGACAACTTCTTCCAAGGTACCGGGAACAATGGCTATAACTGCGTTCTGAATCATTTCAGCAATTTGCTCTGGGGTTGGCAGAAAATCCATTTCTCGCCGAGGTATATAATCATTAGCTACTGGTTCAAGTGCTGTAGGAGTAAATACTTCATACTGTTCTAATGGTCTCGGGTGATTTATTCCTTGTATATTACTTATTTCCTTTGGCGGGTGATAATGGTCGCAATTCTGATGATGTCCATGAGGCTGAGCCGCAAAAAAACAATTTCCCGCCTCACTAATTTTAGGTTGAACTAGAACGTTACACCCTTCGAACGTACAAAAGTAATGATCATGAATACTCAACTGGTGTTTTTTCCTACGAGCATACTTAGCAGGAATGACTGAGTTGGTTTCATAACAGTAAGCTTTTTCTAACATCTAAGAAAAACCCTTTTCATGCACCGAACATAGTGACATTCAAGCTCTAGAAGATCGGGTAGCCAATTGAATTTCCCTTGTCTACGCTCGCTGCATCAATGGAAAGTCTTCCAAAATGATTGTGGTTAAGTCTGGATTTCCTGCTTCGATAGCACGCCCGACTGCATTCTGCTCTGCTTGTTCTATCCAATTACGCAGATCGCGGCCACTCATTCCCACCCCATGTTCTGCTAGATAAGCTGAGACCTCTCCGAGATCAAACGCTATGGGTTTTGAATGAAGCATTACTTGCAACAATTGCTGGCGACCCTTTGCGTCTGGGATAGGGATTTCCACCTTCTTTTGGAAACGGGATAGCACCGCCGAATCGATTTGATCAATATGATTGCTTGCTGCCAACACGAACACGGATTGTGTATGTGCTTTTACACCGTCCATTTCTTGTAGCAATTGCCCCACAATCTCCTGTGTTAGCTGGTCACCACTGCTACCAGCCCCACGCGCCGGAGCAACAATGTCTATCTCGTCCAAAAAAAGTAAGCAAGGCGCTGACTCGCGGACGCGTTCGAATAGTTCGCGTACTTTTTGACCGCTTTGTCCAAGAAATCCAGCCTTCATATCTGCCGTTGATGCAGCGATAAATCTCAATCCTGTTTCATTAGCCAAAGTACGAGCGATTTGTGTTTTACCTGTACCCGGTGGCCCATATAACAACAAACCTCTTGGTACATTGATACCACGCTTGGCGAAAGTTTCTGCGTGCTTCAACAGTTCAGCAGTGGTTTTTAGGTCTTTCAGTACGGTTTCGGAAAGTATCAGTTTTTCCCACACGGCACTGGTGTCTGTTTGGGTTGAGCCTTGCTTGCGGAATGCCTCGGTATAACCAGACAATAATTCACCCGTGATCTGAACGCCTGATTGCTCGCGCGCCAAGCGACCCGCCAACGACTCAATTTCGCGCCCTGACATTCCTTGAGTCAGCTCGCCTGCCTCAGGTGGCAGCGTGGTGCCCACTCCTTTGCGCGTTAGCTCATTACTCAAAATCTCAAGACGCTGTTTCTCATCTGGCAGGCCGATTTCAACTTCCTCACCAAACCGCGACAAAATGGCAGGGTCAATCAAATCGCGGCGGTTGGTCGCTCCCACGACCCAAACGGTAGTCTGCTTGGTGAAACCATCCCATTGAGCAAGGAATGATTGCACGATCTCTTCTACAAAGCTGTCAGTATTGACACCGCCACGACGACTGAAAACTCCTTCACACTCATCCACAAATATCACGGTTCGGGGTTGTGCAAATGCACGCTGCCAGAGCGCTTGGACTTTCTCGCCACTTGCCCAATGTGACCGGCCTTAAGATCGGGCAATGAAAGTGGAAAGAATGCGCACCCCATGCTTTCTGCCAAGGTTTTTGCAATCATGGTTTTGCCTGTACCCGGAGGGCCGTATAACAGCAAGCCACGAGAAGCGGCTGCGCTACCATCGGAAAAATGCTTAGCCAGCGACATTAGGCGCACTTTCACAGCGGGCGCTATCGCAACGCTTTTCCATGCCTGCTCCACGTCGCGCTGTACCGGCTCATCCTTTTTCGAGCGCAACACACGGCTGCTCTCTATTTTCTGCGCCACTTGAGAATATTTGTCACAGGCTTTATCAAACTCGTGAGCCAGCACCTTCACCTCTTCTGGCAAAGGCTGGAGCACATTATCTTGGTACAAATCCCGAGGCCAAGACGATACCGCTAACTTACCCTCTGTACGTAAATATATAATCGCAACACCGACTTTCCTTGAATCCTGCACCGAGACCAATAAGTGGCCGGGCTCGACTCCATGTGCTGGCTTCCAAGTTTCTGTTCCAAAGCCGGTAGGACTATTCTCGGCGCGGGCGACGATATAGTGATCTGGATATTCCCCACCGTCCAAACGTTTTTCCATCCGCATAAGACGGAAACTGTACCTCGCAAAAAACAATTTAGGAAGCAGCTTACTTTCAACTTTCCATGCCACAAAAATTGCAAGCGCAATAGAAACCCATTCGATCACTGGCTTTGGCAAGAATGTCAGACTAGAAAGCAAACTTAGTACGAAAAAAATGGCAACTACACCCGCCAAAACGCTCCACCTAGACGGTTGCCATAACACAGGAATCTTCTTTTCCTGCGCATTTTTAATGGGGAGCACTAATTTACGCAAGGCTCTGTTTGCGTAGTGACTACGCAACACACTGTCTATGCGAGCAGAAAAAGCCGAAAGCTCTAGCTCGACTTGCTTTACTGGGTTCACTTGCTTCGTAACCGTCGATTGCTGCTGTGCTGTTGCATTTTCAGTCATTTTTTCTCCTCGCGGCCCCACCTTCGAAGTACGGTACTCAATGTTGGCACGGTATAGTGCGTGTATGGTGAAGTGTAACCTACTTTGGTTCCGACATCACATCGATGAGGCCGATATGAGTCTACGCCGCAACAAGCGCCAAAGGCGCGTGTTGTCACTACATTACAGTAGGTCATCAGCAACATTCCGAGCCAAATAAAAAACCCCCAGGTTTTCACCTGAGGGTTTCTTATTTGTAAGGAGTCTGACGATGACCTACTTTCACATGGGTAATCCACACTATCATCGGCGCGGAGTCGTTTCACTGTCCTGTTCGGGATGGGAA
>MGWP01000070.1 GCA_001801055.1 Gallionellales bacterium GWA2_55_18
CGCTGCCATACGCCAACGGCAGCATCCATCTCGGCCATCTGGTCGAATACATCCAGACCGATATCTGGGTGCGCTTCCAGAAGATGCAGGCTGACACTACCTGTCACTACGTGTGTGCCGACGATACCCATGGCACGCCGATCATGCTGCGCGCCGAGAAGGAAGGCATCACACCGGAGCAACTGATCGACCGCGTGTGGCATGAACACAAGGCGGACTTCGACGGCTTCCATGTCGAATTCGACCATTACGGCAGTACTAACAGCGATGAAACCAGAGAATGCGCGGAGGATATTTACCACAAACTGCAAGCGGCCAATTTGATCGAGGTGCGCTCTGTCGAGCAGTTCTACGACCCGGTCAAGAACATGTTCCTGCCGGATCGTTTCATCAAGGGCGAATGCCCCAAGTGCCACGCCAAGGATCAATACGGCGACAACTGCGAAGCCTGCGGTGCCACCTATGCGCCCATCGAGTTGATTAACCCGTATTCCGCCGTATCCGGCGCACAACCCGAGCGGCGCAATTCCGACCATTACTTTTTCAAACTCTCCGCAGATACCTGCCAGAAATTCCTGCGCGATTGGACTACCAGCGGCACACTACAACCCGAAGCGGCCAACAAGATGCAGGAATGGCTGGGTGCCGAAAGCGAAAATAAATTATCCGACTGGGACATCTCGCGCGACGCACCCTATTTCGGCTTCAAGATTCCCGGCACGGAAGATAAATATTTTTATGTCTGGCTGGATGCGCCTGTCGGTTATATGGGCAGCTTCAAGCAATTCTGTTCGCTCCCCTCGCCCGCGGGCGGGAGAGGGGCTGGGGGAGAGGGTGCGTTAAATTTCGACGAATTCTGGAAGCCTGATTCCAAGACCGAGCTGTACCATTTCATCGGCAAAGATATCCTGTATTTTCACGCGCTGTTCTGGCCCGCGATGCTGCAACACGCCGGTTTCCGCACCCCGACCAAGCTGTTTGCCCACGGCTTTCTCACCGTGAACGGCGAGAAGATGAGCAAGTCGCGCGGCACGTTCATTACCGCCGACAGCTACCTGAAGCAGGGGCTAAACCCGGAATATTTGCGCTACTACTATGCGGCGAAGCTGAACGGAACGATGGAAGATATTGACCTGAGCCTTGAGGATTTCGTCGCGAAGGTGAATAGTGATCTGATTGGGAAGTACATCAATATCGCGAGTCGTTGCGCCGGATTCATCAACAAGCGATTTGATGGGAAGCTGCTTGGTAGAGCAGAATTTTCTCAAATTGGTGAAGGATGGTTCGACAAGTTTTTATTTGAACATTTCGATGGAGGAGGTCGCATCGAAAGAGAACGCATCATATTTGACTATTACGAACAGCGCGATTTTGCAAAAGCAATACGCGCAATCATGTTTGCTACTGACGTTGCCAACAAATACATTGATGAGCAAAAACCTTGGGAATTGGCCAAACAGAGTGGATCAGAACATCAGTTGCATGAGGTATGCAGTATTGCACTCAATATGTTCAGGGTATTGACAGCCTACCTCAAGCCAATCCTGCCAAACTTGGCGACAAATGTGGAACTCTTCCTGAATATAGATAAGTTGAATTGGGCCGACACCAACCCTAATGTTAATGTTAATCCAAACATATATTTTCCTTGCAACCACAAAATCAACGAATATCAGCACCTGATGACCCGAGTAGACCAAAAACAAATTGACGCCATGATCGAAGCCAACAAAGAAACCCTTGTATCGCCGCCATCGCTTGCTTGTCATGGTGAGGCGCAGCAACATGCACCCTCTCCTCAATCCTCTGGTAAAACTACTAGCCATTCGACTAGGTCAGCCCAAAACGCTGACCAAGTCGCTGGTTATCCCTTGCAGGGCGAGGGGGCGAACGTTGGCGCTATCGCGCCGACTATTTCTATCGACGACTTCAGCAAGGTCGATCTGCGCGTGGCAAAAATCGTCAACGCGGAGCATGTGGAAGGTGCGGAGAAGCTGTTGAAGCTGACGCTGGATATCGGCGAGGGCAAGCCGCGCACGGTGTTCGCGGGCATCAAGTCGGCTTACGATCCGGAAAAATTGAAGGGGCGCATGACGGTGATGGTCGCCAATCTCGCGCCGCGCAAGATGAAGTTCGGCCTGTCGGAAGGCATGGTGCTGGCTGCTTCCGGCGATACACCGGGGTTGTTCATCCTCAGCCTGGACGACGGCGCGCAGCCGGGCATGAGAATCAAGTAATCGGAGAAAAGAAGAATGGCATTATCGATTACCGATGCTTGCATCAATTGCGGTCTTTGCGAGGCTGAGTGCCCGACCGGCGCGATCTCAATGGGCGATGAATATTTTGTCATCGACCCCGATAAATGCAATGAGTGCGTTGGCCTTTACGATCAACCCCGCTGTGTTGTCGTAGGCCCGGTGGATTGCTTTCTGGATGCCGAAGGCAAGGAATTCAGATTGAAATATTGATTTTCGGCGGCAACGAATCTGGTGTTGACGCAACGCCGGTAAAAGCCTAAATTGCGCTATCCCGCACATAAACAACCCATAGGAGATAAACATGGCCGTTCTCGTTGGCAAGCACGCCCCTGATTTCAATGCCGTTGCCGTAATGGGCAACAATGAAATTAACGGAAATTTCAATCTTAAAAATTATATTGCCGATAAATATGCGGTGATATTTTTCTATCCGCTGGATTTCACTTTTGTCTGCCCTTCCGAACTGATCGCGTTTGATCATCGCTTGGACGAATTCAAGAAGCGCAATGTCGAAGTGATCGGCGTTTCGATCGACTCGCAGTTTTCCCACTTCGCCTGGAAGAATACGCCGGTAAACAACGGCGGCATCGGCCAGGTGCGCTACCCGCTGGTGGCGGATATCAAGCACGAAATATGCAAGGCTTATGACGTGGAGGCGGAGGGCGGCGTGGCTTACCGTGGCTCTTTCCTGATTGACCGTGCCGGTATGGTGCGCCATCAGGTGGTGAACGATCTGCCGTTGGGGCGCAACATCGACGAAATGCTGCGCATGGTGGACGCGTTGCAGTTCCACGAGGAGCATGGCGAGGTCTGCCCGGCCGGCTGGAGCAAAGGCAAGGCGGGCATGAATGCGTCGACCGAAGGTGTGGCGAAGTACCTGGCGAACCATGCCAAGGAGCTGTAATTCAATTCGCCGACATGCTGAGAGACCATCCGGGCGGTGGTCTCTTTTGTTTTAGGCTGGTGTTTTCCAAACCGGTTTTTTCGCTGCTAAAATCTGTTTCATTACAAATTTAAGTGAGCATACAATCATGCTAGTTTGGTTCGTTGTCCTGTATCTGTTGGTGTCCATCGGCATTGGTCTGTATGCCGCGACCCGTGTTCACAATGCCAGAGATTTTGCCGTGGCCGGGCGCCACCTGCCGCTGCCCATCGTCACGGCAACGGTGTTCGCCACCTGGTTCGGCGCGGAAACCGTGTTGGGCATTTCCGCCACCTTCGTCAAGGAGGGGATGGGCGGCGTGGTGGCCGACCCGTTTGGCGCCAGCCTGTGCCTGATCTTTGCCGGGCTGTTCTTTGCCAACAAGCTGTACCGCATGAACCTGCTGACCATCGGCGACTATTACCGTATTCGTTATAACCGCGCGGTGGAGTTGATCGCCGCCGTGTGCATCGTGATTTCCTACCTTGGCTGGGTATCGGCGCAAATCATGGCGCTGGGTCTGGTATTCAATGTTGTCAGCGGCGGCGCGGTGTCGCAGGAGATGGGTATGGTGATAGGGGCGGCCATCGTGCTGACCTACACGACCTTCGGCGGCATGTGGTCGGTGGCGCTGCTCGATTTCGTGCAGATGACGGTGATCATGTGCGGGATGCTGTTCATCGCCTGGTTCGTCAGCGGCATGACCGGAGGAGTGGGGGTGGTGGTCGCGCACGCCGAGGCGGCCGGCAAGCTGAATTTCTTCCCGCGCGGCGACTATACGCATTGGGTGCCGTTCATCGGCGCGTGGCTGACCATGATGCTCGGCTCTATTCCGCAACAGGACGTGTTTCAGCGCATCACGGCAGCCAGGAACGAGAAGACTGCGGTACGCGGCTCGGTGCTGGGTGGTTCGCTGTATTTCGTGTTCGCCTTCGTGCCGATGTTCTTGGCCTATTCCGCCACGCTGGTCGATCCAAAATTGTTTAGCGAGTTGCTGGAGCAGGATTCGCAACTGGTGTTGCCAACGCTGATCATGCAGCACACGCCGGTGTTTGCCCAGGTGATCTTTTTTGGTGCGCTGCTGTCGGCGATCATGAGCTGTTCTTCGGCAACTTTGTTGGCGCCTTCGGTCGCGTTTACCGAGAATATACTCAAGCATTTCATCCTCAAGGATATGACAGATCGCCAGTTTTTACTTGCGATGCGCATCACGCTGTGGTGCTTCGGCGCGGTAGTGCTGGGGGTGGCGCTGAATTCCGAACTAAGTATCTTCAAGATGGTAGAGAGCGCTTACAAGATCACGCTGGTCGCCGCATTCACGCCGCTGGCTTTTGGCTTGTACTGGAAGCGCGCCAATACGCAGGGCGCGCTGATGGCGATGCTGTTTGGGCTGTTGACTTGGGGATTGTGCGAGGTATTCGAGCCTTCCGAGGTTTGGCCGCCGCAACTGGTCGGCCTGCTGATGAGCATGGCCGGCATGGTGGCCGGTTCGCTGCTGCCGAATGTCATAGGCAAGCCGCTGCCGCAGGAGCCGGAACATGCCTACATGCATCACCATGCGGCCAGCCAGACCGAACATGTGCCCGCGCCGCACAATGTGCATCAGCGTGATTGATTTCTGTCATACGCCTGTCATAAAACCTTTATAACCTTGTCACATCGATTGATGGCAAAAGGTTGAAGATGAGCGCAAAGATACTGATCGTGGAAGATGAACCGGCCATTCAGGAATTGCTGGCATTTAATGTCACACAGGCAGGCTTGCAGGCATTGTGTGCGGAAGATGCGGACAGCGCGTGGCAACAAATTCGCAGCAATGTGCCGGATTTGATCCTGCTGGATTGGATGCTGCCGGGCATCAGCGGTGTGACGCTGGCAAAGCAGCTGCGCGCCGATATGCATACCAAAGACATCCCGATTATCATGCTGACCGCGCGCGGCGAAGAGCGCGACAAGGTGCTGGGCCTAGAGTCGGGCGCTGATGATTACATCACCAAGCCTTTTTCACCGCGCGAGCTGATGGCGCGCATCCGCGCCATGTTGCGCCGCCATGCCCCGCCAATGCCGGATGAAGTGGTTGCGGCGGGCGGGTTGGAGCTGTCGCCTGCCTCGCATCGCGTGACCGCAAAGAATGCGGCAATAGAGCTCGGCCCGACCGAGTTTCGCCTGCTGCATTTTTTCATGACCCATGCGGAACGGGTGTATAGCCGCACACAATTGCTCGATCAGGTGTGGGGCACGCAGGTGTTCGTCGAAGAACGCACGGTGGATGTGCATATTCGCCGCCTGCGTGTCGCGCTGGAACCGGCGGGAATGGATGGCATGGTTCAAACGGTGCGCGGCAGCGGTTATCGGTTTTCCATAAATTAGCAGGGCGCCTAAAAAATCGGCAGAATGTAATTCTAATGAGTGTGTAGGTTGGGCAAAGCGTAGCGTGCCCAACAAACAAAGGTATCATTGTCAATGTTGGGCACGCTACGCTTTGCCCAACCTACGAGAATACAACTTTACATTTTTGGTTCTGGCTCATCCAGCTCAGGATGATACTTTGCCGGGAAGGGCATTTTTGCAGGATTTCTGGTTCAGATTGAGCATACCTGTCGTGTTCGGCACGCTGTTTGCATTGCTGTTGTGGGGCTTTTTTTCGGCCACGTATGCGTTGCTGTTCATGTTGTTGGCGTTGCTGGTTGTGATGGTGCGCCATGCGTGGCAGCTCTTCAAACTGTTGCGATGGTTGCATGACCCGCGCATTGAAAACATCCCCGAAGCGGGCGGCATATGGGATGAGGTTTTTTCCCGCTTGTACAAGATGGTCAAGCGGCATAACCAGACCAAATTGCAGCTGGCCGCCGAGCTGCAGCATATCGAACAGGCCACTGCCGCATTGCCGGAGGGGGTGGCGATCCTGAATGACGCGAACCGCATCGAGTGGTGCAATCCGCTGGCGCAGCAGCATTTTGATCTCGACCCAAAACGCGACTTTATGCAGGACATCACTTATCTGGTGCGCCAGCCGGAATTCATCGAGTACCTTCAGAAATCCAATTTCAGCGAGCCGCTGATAATGCGCCCGGCGCGCCATGACGATATGGTGTTGTCCATTAAATTCATTCCATACGGCGAAAACAAGCGGTTGTTGATCAGCCGCGACATCACACAACTTGAACGCATCGAGTCGATGCGCCGCGACTTCGTGGCAAATGTTTCGCACGAGCTGCGCACGCCGCTGACCGTGGTGAACGGCTACGTCGAAAACCTGCAAGACATGCCCGATCTCAGCCAGGATAGCGCGCGGCGCGCCTTGCAACTGATGGCCGAACAAACCCGGCGCATGGAAAATCTAGTTGCCGATTTGCTTACCCTGTCGCACCTGGAAAATGACCTGAGCCCGTTGCTTGAAGAAACCGTGGATATGGATGTGCTGCTCAATGAGATTCTCAAGGATGGGCTGCTGCTGAGCGGCGGGGTGCATTCGTTGCGGCTGGAGTCGCCGGGCAACGCAAAATTACTCGGTAATCGCGAAGAGTTGCGCAGTGCGTTCGGCAATTTGCTCAGCAATGCGATCCGCTATACCCCTAAGGGAGGCACGATTATTTTGCGCTGGGCAGAGCGCGCAGGACAGCCGGTGTTTGCAGTGCAAGACAGCGGCATCGGCATTTCGCCGCAGCACATTCCGCGTCTGACAGAGCGTTTTTATCGGGTGGATCGCAGCCGCTCGCGTGAAACAGGCGGAACGGGTTTGGGTCTTGCAATAGTCAAATATATTGCGATACGCCACCATGCCAAGCTTGAGGTGCTTAGCGAAGAGGGCAAGGGCAGCACCTTCGCGCTGGTGTTTCCCGGCAAGCGCGCATCAACCTGACGCAAGGCCGCACATCCGTGCGCCGCGCCCTTACCTTTGCCCCTTGTCTTGGTCGTGCCCGTGTTTTTTGTATAGTGCGGCCATGATGCCGGATAGCAACAGGCCGAATACCATAATGATGAGGTAGATGCTGAGTTCCAGTTTTTGCATCACGGCATACAGCCCCAGCATCGCGAAAATGCTCAGATTTTCGTTGAAATTCTGCACCGCGATGGAGCGCCCCGCGCCCATCAACAGGTGGCCGCGATGTTGCAACAGCGCGTTCATCGGCACCACGAAATAACCTCCCATCGCGCCGATTGTAATCAGCAGCAGAATCGCCAGCGCGCTGTTGGTCACCGGGATCATCATCAGCACGACAACGCCCATCGCGATGCCGACCGGCAGCACTTTTACCGAATGCTCCAGCTTGATGAATTTGGCCGCCAGCACCGAGCCGATGGCGATGCCGATGGCGACCCAGGCGGTGAGCTTGGCGGCTTCGCCGATGTCGTAATGCAGCGCGACCGCCGCCCAGGCCAGCACCAGCAGGCGCAATGTGGCACCCGCACCCCAGAACAGCGTGGTGACCGCCAGCGAAACCTGGCCGAGCGGGTCTTTCCACAGCAGCCTGAAACAATGCCAGAAATCTTGGGCCAGAAAGACCGGGCTGCGGCTGAGCGGCTTGTGATCGATGGCTACTTGCGGGATATAAAGGTTGAAAATCGCGGCGGCAATGTAGATCAGCACGATGACGGCGATGGCCAGTTCCGCGATGCTGTTGATCAACGGAAGATGCATTGTCTGTAGCAGCGGCGCGGTGATTTTGGGGCTGATGAGGATGCCGCCTACCACCGCGCCGAGCACGATGGCGGCAACGGTCAACCCTTCCATCCAGCTATTTGCCTTGACCAGTTGGCTAGGTGGGAGGTATTCGGTGAGTATGCCGTATTTGGCGGGCGAGTAGGCCGCAGCTCCCAGGCCGACCAGGCAGTATGCGATCAGCGGATGGACGCCGACCAGCATGAAGATGCAGCCGACCAATTTGACGATGTTGCTGATGAACATCACGCGTCCCTTGGGCAGCGAGTCGGCAAATGCGCCGACAAATGGCGCCAGCACGATGTACGAGACGATGAAGCTCTGCTGCAATACCGGCGTATGCCACGCCGGAGATTTCAAGTCATTGAGCAGGGCAATCGCGGCAAACAGCAGTGCGTTGTCGGCGAGCGCGGAAAAAAACTGCGCCGCGAGGATAATGTAAAAACCGAGATTCATTAAACTGGGGGTTAATTTTGGCAGGCCGTTTTATATCACGAAAGCATAGCCCCTGCTATCATTCGCATTTATCAAATATCCTTGCAGTAAGACAGCTTTCATGCCTCGCCCCATACAAGCCCATATCAACCTGAACGCGCTGGAAAATAACCTGCAGGTAGCGCGCCGTGCCACATCTGCGCGTCTAATGTCTATTATCAAGGCGGACGGCTACGGGCATGGCATGTTGTGCGTTGCCGAAGCGCTGTCTGCCTCGGACGGCTTCGCACTGCTGGGCATCCAGGATGCGATGCGTTTGCGGGACGCGGGTTTTCGCCAGCCGGTTCTGATGCTGGAAGGTTTTTTCGGCGCGGAAGATTTGGCGCTGATATGCGAATATAATTTGACCTGCGTGATCCACAGCGCCTGGCAGATTGCTTTGCTGGATGCTTATCCGAAAAACGCGGGGCTGGATGTCTGGTTGAAAGTTAACAGCGGCATGAATCGCCTTGGTTTCACGCCGCAGCAGGCGTCACAGGCCATGGAGCAATTGCGCCGCCATCGGGCAGTGCGCGAAATCACCCTGATGACGCACTTCGCCAATGCCGACGAAGCGCGCGGCATCGCCGAACCGCTTGCCCTGTTCAACGATTTCGCCGCGCCTTACCGTGTGCCGCGCTCTCTGGCGAATTCCGCCGCGCTGCTGCGTTACCCGGAATCTCACGGCGACTGGGTGCGCCCCGGCCTCATGCTGTATGGGGCGTCGCCCTTTGCCGATGCCGGTGCGCAACAATTCGGGCTGAAGCCGACGATGACCCTGAGCAGCCGCATCATCGCTGTGCAGGATTTGCGCGCCGGGGACGAGATCGGCTACGGCGCGTTGTTCCGCGCCGAGCACCCCATGCGCGTCGGCATCGTCGCCTGCGGCTATGCCGACGGCTATCCGCGCCATGCACCGAACGGTACGCCGATCCTTATTGACGGGCAACGCGCGCAAACGCTTGGGCGCGTGTCGATGGACATGCTGTATGCGGATCTGAGCAAGTTGCCGCAAGCCGATGTCGGGAGTCGTGTCGTGTTATGGGGTGAAGGCCTGCCGGTTGAGGAGGTGGCGCGCGCGGCGGGAACCGCCAGCTACGAATTGATGTGCGCGCTGACTGATCGGGTGCCGATTGTGGTTTGAGAAAAATCTGAAAAAGTAGCCTGTCCTGATGAACTAACTAGCCATCTGACTAAGCGCGATGAAACATGCGCCAAGTCATTGGTTAACGAAAAACACGAAAAGCACGAAAAAATACAAAAAACTTCATGCTGGAAATAGGCGCTCGACGAGTGCAATCATTGGTCAATTTGGACTGTTGTTTTATTTCGTGCCTTTCGTGTTTTTCGTGGATGAATTGTTTTGATATTGATTGAGGGAGAAAGAAATATGTTGGGCATTATCGGTGGTAGCGGCGTTTACAACATTGAGGGGCTGGAGAACACCCGCTGGGTCAAGGCGGCATCTTCATTCGGCGAACCGTCGGATGAGGTGCTGATCGGCGAACTGCCAATTGACGGCTTAACGCGGCAATCCATCGCGTTTCTGCCGCGCCACGGCAGGGGGCATCGCATCCCGCCATCGGCAATCAACTTTCGCGCCAACATCGACGCGCTCAAGCGCCTCGGTGTGACGGACATCGTATCGGTGAGCGCGGTGGGGTCGCTGCATGAAAGCCTTGCTCCGGGCATGTTCGTCATCGTCGACCAGTTCATCGACCGCACCTTCGCGCGCGAAAAAAGTTTCTTCGGCAGCGGCCTGGTCGCGCATGTCTCGATGGCGCATCCGGTGTGTCACCGTCTCGGCGACCACCTGTTTACAGCAGCCAAACAGATTGATATTCCGGTGGTGCGCGGCGGCACCTATCTGGTGATGGAAGGACCGCAGTTCTCCAGCTTGGCGGAATCGGAGCTGTACCGCTCGTGGAAATGCGACGTGATCGGCATGACCAACATGCCGGAAGCCAAGCTCGCGCGCGAAGCCGAGATTTGCTACGCCACCGTCGCGATGGTCACCGATTACGACTGCTGGCATCCCGACCACGACAACGTGACGGTGGATGCGATCGTGAAAGTGCTGCTGGCGAATGCTGACAAGGCACGCGCGCTGGTGAAGAGTGTCGCACCGCGCGTGCATGGCGATGCTGGCGCATGTGAATGCGGTTGCCGCAGCGCATTGCAGTACGCCATCATCACCGCGCCGGAAGCACGCGATGCGAAGATGGTGGAGAAGTTATCCGCCGTGGCGGGCAGGATGTTGAAAAAATAATCGTAGGTCGGGCTTTGCCCGACATTGGACTATGACGGCGGGCATAGCCCGCCCTACAAAACCTCAAGGAGAGATAGCATGCCAATCAAATCCAGAATTCGTACCGTCCCGCATTATCCCCATAAAGGGATCATGTTCCGCGACATCACCACGCTGCTGAAAGATCCAATCGGGCTGCGCGCCACCATTCATGAAATCCTCAATCGCTACAAGGATGTGAAGATCGACAAGGTGGCGGGCATCGAATCGCGCGGCTTCATCGTCGGCACACCGGTCGCTTACGCGCTCGGCCTGGGTTTCGTGCCGATCCGCAAGAAAGGCAAACTGCCCGCCGAAACGGTGGGGCGCGATTACGAACTGGAATACGGCACCGACCGCATCGAGATCCACGTCGATGCGATCCAGAAGGGCGACCGCGTGTTGCTGGTGGATGACCTGATCGCCACCGGCGGAACGGCCGAAGCCGCCACCAAACTGATCCAGGACATGGGCGGCATCGTCGTGGAATGCTGCTTCGTGATCGACTTGCCGGACATCGGCGGACGCGCGCGCCTGGAGAAGCTGGGGCACAAGGTGTTTGCGCTGTGCGAGTTTGAAGGGGATTAACCCCCGAAAACTGCGCGATTTGCATCTATACGGCAAAGACGTATAATGCCCGGTATGCGCACCGTCATTGAAACCGAAGACTTCGAGAAACTCTGGCCGTTGTATTGGGCAGAAAAGGAGCACGACGCTTTTGCGTTATTCATCGCGGAAAATCCTGATGCGGGAGAGGTGGTCAGGGGTTCCGGAGGAGTGCGCAAAGTGCGCTGGTCACGTTCTGGCTCGGGCAAGTCGGGCGGTGTGCGGGTCATCTATTTCAACCGCAAGGCGAATGGTGAAATCTGGTTGATTTTCATCTATGCCAAAAGCAAACAGGATTCGATAAGCGGAAACGTATTGAAGGAGCTGAAAGATGAAATCGAAAAAACCATTGACTGACAAAGAGCTGAAAGCCTTTGAAGCCTCGCGCGACATGGGTAAAGCGTTGCTGAAATCGGTACGCCAGATGGTCGCAAAAAAAGGGCGCGTAGTGCTATCGCCTGTTATCTCCGCACGGACAAAATCCGGTCTATCCCAAGCCGAGTTCGCCAAATTGCTGGGCGTATCCGTGCGCACCCTGCAAGAGTGGGAACAAGGCCGCAGGCAACCCAGCGGCGCGGCCAAGACGCTGATCAGCATCGCAGAACGCAGGCCGGACGTGTTGAAGGAAGCGGCTGCGTAAATAGTTGGCTTGTAAAGCATCGATGGACGCGCGCGGCTGGAAAAGTTGGGGCACAAAGTTTTCGCACTGTGCGAGTTCGAAGGGGATTAAGAACGTCGTGTTGGTACTCTAGTGGGTGTGCTGATGAATAAGAAAACGAGTGAGCAGGGGATACCATTCAGATTTCGGAAGGGTGCATCTATTGGTGAACCGGATGCTGAGAGCGATGATCGTTTTCTCAGCCATTGTTTTGTTGATACAGGTGACTATGGAACATTAGTCGATTGTAGCAATCCTCACAGAATAATCGTCGGCAGAACTGGTGCGGGGAAAAGCGCGCTGATTCAACATTTAATTCAAAATGAAGATAATGTGATCGAGATTTCGCCAAATAACCTTTCGCTAAACTATATTTCAAATTCGGACATAATTACCACCCTAGAAAAAGCAGGTGTGAAGCTTGATCTTTTCTATACGTTGCTTTGGAAACATGTGCTTGCAACAGAGTTATTAAAACGAAAATATAACTTGGCAAATGAGGAGAAAACCAAAAGTTGGTTTTCAAATTTCCTCCCCCCTTTGAAAAAGAAAGACCAGGGTAAAGAGCGGGCGCTTGAATATTTGAAAGATTGGGGAGATAAATTTTGGCAAGAAACAGAATATAGAGTTAAAGAAGTTACGCAAAAACTAGAAAGTGATATTGGTGCTCAACTTGGTGGTGACATTGCTGGATTGAGAGCTCAAGCATCAACAGGGCAGAAAATATCAGAAGAGCAGCGAGCAGAGATAGTTCACAGAGCTCAGAAAGTTGTTAATAGTATCCAGATTAAGGCGTTGTCAGATGTTATGACTTTGCTTGCAGAGGAGGTATTTAACGATAGCCAGCAAAAATACTATGTAGTTATAGATAAGCTTGATGAGAATTGGGTTGAGAATGATTTGCGGTATAGACTAATTCGCGCTTTGATCGAGACGGTGAAGGATTATAGGAAAATATCATCAGTTAAGATTGTTGTTGCCTTGAGGTTGGATTTGCTTCAGAGCGTTTTTGAACGTACGAGAGATGCTGGTTTTCAAGAGGAGAAATATCAGTCATTACTCTTACATTTGAATTGGAATCCGCCGCAACTGGAAAAATTGCTAGATGAACGAATTGCTTTGTTGGTGAGAGAGCAATATACCAATACGCCCATTAAACTTAGAACCCTTTTCCCATCGACTATTGGCAGAGAAACCTTCATTGATTATTTGCTTAACAGAACTCTTTGGCGTCCACGAGATGCGATTGCGTTTGTGAATGAGTGCATAAGAAGAGCTGAAGATAAGGGGCAGGTGAGCGCACAAACTGTTAGAGATGCCGAGCGTGAATATTCTGCACAGCGCATTGATTCTCTTGCTTATGAATGGTTTATTCAATATCCAAAACTAAAAGACTACATAGCACTTTTGGAACGGATGCCAATAGAATTTAAGCTATCTGCTCTTACCAAGGAAAAGATTGAAGCTTTTGCTTTGGCTCATGCTATGGACGGTGAGAACGACCACGATCCAATCATACGGGCGGCTTACGCTTTCATTAATGACGGAAGCCCAAACCCACATTCTTTTGTTATTACGCTCGTAAAGGTGCTATTTAAAGTGGGCGTGCTCGGAATTAAACCTGATAGTTTTACAGGGCAGTTGTGGGTTCAGACAAGTGAACGGATTCCATCAGATGGGCAAATCAAGCCTAACTCGACGGCATATATTCATCCAATGATATGGAGCAGCCTGGGTGTTATTGTAACTAGCTCGCCGCGTTAAACAATTGTAGTAAGCGTGGGTACATCGTACCCATGCGGAAATTTAATAAAACCTATAAATCATGAAAATTAACAACACCCCTTTTCGCACCATCTGGCTCACGGCCGACAACACGGCAGTCGAGATCATCGACCAGACCAAACTGCCGCATATCTTTACTACGCTGCGCCTGGACACGATGCGCGACGCCGAGCGCGCGATACGCGACATGGAGGTGCGCGGCGCGCCGCTGATCGGCGTGACGGCGGCTTACGGGGTGGCGCTGGCGATGCGGGGCAATGCTTCGGATGCCGCGCTGGCGGAGGCTTGCAGCGTGCTGCTGGCTGCGCGCCCCACGGCGGTGAACTTGCGCTGGGGCGTGGAGCAGATGCGTTCGGTGCTTGCGCCGCTTGCGGCGGGTGAACGTGTCGCTGCGGCCTGGCAGGAAGCGGCGCGTATCGCCGACGAGGACGTGGCGATCAATGCGAGCATCGGCCAGCATGGCGGCGAGATCATCCGCGCGATACATCAAAAAAAGCACAGCACGGTGAATATCCTCACCCACTGCAACGCTGGTTGGCTGGCGACGGTGGATTGGGGCACGGCGCTGGCGCCAATCTATACCGCGTTCGACGCGGGTATCCCGCTGCATGTGTGGGTGGACGAGACTCGCCCGCGCAATCAGGGAGCCAGCCTCACCGCATGGGAGCTCGGCCAGCACGGTGTGCCGCATACCGTGATCGTAGACAATGCGGGTGGGCATTTGATGCAGCATGGCATGGTGGACATGGCGATTGTCGGTTGCGACCGCGTTACTGCGCGCGGCGATGCATGCAACAAGATCGGTACTTACCTCAAAGCATTGGCCGCGCGTGACAACGGCGTGCCGTTCTATGTGGCGCTGCCCACCCCGACGATAGACTGGACATTGCAGGACGGCGTGAAGGAAATCCCCATCGAGGAACGTGCCGAGGAAGAGGTGACGCATATTGCCGGGCTGGCCGAAGACGGTCAGGTGCGTACGGTGCAGGTCACCCCGAAGGGTTCGCGCGCCGCCAATTACGGTTTCGACGTGACCCCGGCGCGGCTGGTGACCGGGCTCATTACCGAGCGCGGTGTGGTGGCGGCAAATGCCGAGGCGATGCGGGTGTTGCAATAAGACCCTCTCCCGGTCTTCGGCCACCCTCTCCCGCCTGCGGGAGAGGGGCTGGGGGAGAGGGTGTTTGAGCAACATATAGGATTTTATTTCAACTACAGAAAGAGCTTGAGGAGTAAAACCATGAAAAAAATATCTGACTATCAGGTGGAATGGAGCGGGCTGCAAAACAGGATGGCCTACATGTTCAATCCCAAATCGGGGCGCACCGTTCTTCTGGCGGTTGACCACGGTTATTTCCAGGGCGCGCCGAGCGGGCTGGAGAATCTGCGGAAAACCATCGAGCCGTTGCTTCCCTACTGCGATGCGATCAGTCCGGCCATTGGCGGACTCAAGACCAGCATGGATCCGCGCACCAGGACGCCGATCATCCTGCGCGCGACAGGCGGCAACAGCATGCGGCGTTCCGATGAACTGGACGACGAGGTCGTTACTTTGTCGGTGGAGGAGATGGTGCGCTGCAATGCCATCGGCTTTACCGTTTCCTGCTACGTAGGCCTCCCCAACCAGCGCCAGACCATTGAAAGCCTGACCACCCTTGCAGACGAGGCTCACCGCTACGGCCTGATCGCCATCGGCATCACCGCCGTCGGCGCCGATCCCGTATTGACCAAGTTTGTAAAAGGGGAGCGGGAGGACGGCGGTGAACTGACTTCTGAGGACAAAAAAGATGCCGTGCGCTATCTCAAGCACGCCTGCCGGGTGCTTTCCGAGAACGGCGCCGATATCGTGAAGACCTATTACTGCGACGGATTCGAAGAGGTGGTCGATGCCTGCCTTTCACCGATCGTGATTGCCGGAGGAACAAAGAGGCCGACCAAAGAGGCGCTCGATTTTACCCATAAGGCGGTCAGCGCAGGCGCCGTGGGCGTCGATATGGGCAGGAATATCTTCCAGAACGAACATCCCGTTGCGATGATCCAGGCCGTCAGGGCTGTGGTGCATGACGGCAAGAGCGTAGTTGAAGCGTACGAGCTCTACGAGGAAATTCGTAATTCAAAACCCTAAGAAATTCAGCTATCCACGAAGTGGGTTAAGCAGGGATGGGCGGTCTTTTGCCCAACTCGCAAAGACACGAAAAACGCGAACAGAGCTAAATGAATATCACAATTGGCGCCGCTACCCGATGGACGATTCGCCGACTTCATGTAATTGTTTCGTGACTTTCGTGCTTTTCGTGGACAAAAAGAGAATTTTTATAATGGTATAGATAATAAATATACCGTCAGTTTTTACTCAGGAAGACAGCATGAAAGTTGGAATGTATTACAACAACCGCGATGTCCGCGTGGAAGAGATGCCTGTTCCAGAGGTGGGCGAAAAAGACATCCTGATCAAGGTCAAGGCGAGCGGCATTTGCGGCAGCGATATTATGGAGTGGTACCGCATCAAGCGCGCGCCGCTGGTGCTGGGCCATGAAGTGACGGGCGAAGTGGTCAAGGTGGGGAGTGGCGTGACGAAATTCGCCCCCGGCGACCGGGTCTTTACCATCCA
The DNA here is from genome assembly GCA_001801055.1 of Gallionellales bacterium GWA2_55_18. Classification (GTDB taxonomy): domain Bacteria; phylum Pseudomonadota; class Gammaproteobacteria; order Burkholderiales; family Gallionellaceae; genus Gallionella. The sequence goes on from MGWP01000070.1 coordinate 16,262, forward strand.
CCATGTTCCCTGCGACGAGTGCGAGGAGTGTCTCAAGGGGCACCATACGGCCTGCCGCGATCTTCAGGGGATCAATTATTTCGCGCCGGGCGGTTTTGCGGAATTCCTGAGAGTGTCCGGCAAGAGTGTCGATACCGGCACCCTGAAGCTTCCCCCGGAAGTCTCCTATGAAGAAGGCACTTTTATCGAACCGCTCGGGACGGTGCTGAGGGGGCTGCGGACAGCGGATATCAAACCGGGGGAGAGCGTGCTGATAATCGGCAGCGGCCTCTCCGGCCTGCTCTACGTCAAGGCGGCGCGGGCGCTGGGTGCCGGGAACATTATCGCCGCCGATATCCAGGACAATCGCCTCGAGGCGGCGGCACGGTTCGGGGCCACTCATACGATAAATGCAGCGGGAGATGTGCCGGCCCTCGTCAAAGAAGTAAACGGTGGTCGTCTCGCGGACAAGGTAATTATCTGTACCGGCGCATTACCGGCCATCTCGCAGGCGCTAGATTCCGTCGAGCGGGGCGGAACAGTACTATTTTTTGCCGTGCCCAAACCGGGCGAAACGGTTCCCGTCGATTTCAATCCCTATTGGCGGAACGATATTTCATTCAAGACCAGCTATGGCTCTGCACCCCTCGATCATTATCAGGCCCTCGAACTGATCAGGAGAGGAAATATCGATGTGAAGGAAATGATCACCACCCGTTTGCCGCTAAGCGACATCGCAAAAGGCTTTGCCATGGCTGCCGAAGGCAAGGATTGCCTCAAGGTGATTATTGAGCCGTGAAGGGGGATTAAAAACGGCTTTCCATCAGCAATGATGTCATGGAACTGATTGTGGAAATGTGCGGTACGCTGTTCTTGAAGACCACCGGCGTACAAACCCCGATTGATGGCGGCAACGATCGGGTGATTTGAAGCCTGATGTGTGCGGATTTTTCGCAAATTTTCTGCATGGGGCAATATAAATTAGCTCAGCCGGGGCGGGTTGGGTAAAATGCCGATCTTTCGCAATGCAGAGATAATCATGGCTGGCCAATTAAAAAAATCAGGGGCGCAAAAATCGCTTGATTTCGAGTCGGCCGTGGTCGAACTTGAGCAGATTGTCGTCGACATGGAGGCGGGTAAGTTGCCGCTGGAAGATTCGCTGGCAGCCTACAAGCGCGGTGCGGAATTGCTGTCGTTCTGCCGGGGGCGTCTCGAAGACGCGCAGCAACAGGTGAGCGTGCTGGAAAATGGTGTACTGAAGGATTTTTCCGCCAACGGCGAAACTGGGCAAGCAGCTTCGATAAAGCCTTTAGTCCCGAGCGGAGCCGAAGGGTCGGGACGGGACTAATGAGTGTTGATTTCCAGAGCTGGGTTGCCGCCCATCAGGCGCGCTTCGAGGAGGTGCTGCGCGGTTTGTTGCCGCGCGCAGATATCTCACCGCAGCGTTTGCACGAGGCGATGCGCTATGCGGTGCTGGACGGCGGCAAGCGCGTGCGCCCGTTGCTGGCGTTTGCCGCGGGCGAGCTGGTCGGCGCGCAAGCGGCGCGGGTGGATGTCGCCGCCGCCGCCGTCGAGCTGATTCACGCCTATTCGCTGGTGCATGACGATATGCCGTGTATGGACGACGACGTGCTGCGCCGTGGCAAGCCGACCTGCCATGTGCAATACGACGAGGCGACCGCGCTGCTGGTCGGCGACAGCCTGCAAACGCTGGCGTTCCAATTGCTCGCGGAACATCGCCTGAACGACGATGCGGCGCGCCAACTGGAGATGGTCAGGTTGCTCGCGGCGGCTACCGGTTCGCGCGGCATGGTGGGCGGACAGGCGATCGACCTGGCCAGCGTGGGCAAAGCGCTCACGCTCCCCGAACTGGAATTCATGCACATCCACAAGACCGGCGCGTTGATCCGCGCCGCCGTGTTGCTGGGTGCCCAATGCGGTTCAGATACAGGGCGCGGGTCGGTCTCTGCGGAACAACTGGCCAAACTGGATCATTTCGGCAAGCTGATCGGCCTCGCGTTCCAGGTGGTGGATGACGTGCTGGATTGCGAGGCGGACACCGCCACGCTGGGCAAAACGGCGGGCAAGGATGCGGATAACGACAAGCCGACTTACGTCAGCCTGCTCGGCATACAGGGCGCGCGCGACATGGCGCAGCGGCTGCATCGCGAGGCGCTGGAAATCCTGGCCGGATTCGGCGAAGCGGCGCAGCGCCTGCGCGAGCTGGCTGATTTCATCGTATTGAGAAAATTCTGATGCACCCCTTGCTGACTTCCATCAACTTCCCGGACGACCTGCGCAAGCTGGATCGCGTGCAGTTGCCGCAACTCGCCACCGAGCTGCGTTGCTTTCTGATCGAGTCGGTGAGCAAGACCGGCGGGCATCTGTCTTCCAACCTCGGCACGGTCGAGCTGACCATCGCACTGCATTACATCTACCACACGCCGGACGACCGCCTGGTGTGGGATGTGGGGCACCAGACCTACGTGCACAAGATACTTACCGGGCGGCGCGAAGCGATGGGTAAGCTGCGCATGGCGGGCGGCATCGCCGGTTTCCCGAGGCGCGACGAAAGCCCCTACGACGCCTTCGGCACCGGGCATTCCAGCACGTCGATCTCGGCGGCGCTGGGCATGGCGGTGGCGGCGCAACTGGAAAATTCCGAGCGGCGCGCGGTGGCGATCATCGGCGATGGGGCGCTGACCGGCGGGATGGCTTTCGAGGCGCTCAACAATGCCGGTGCGCGCGATGCCAATTTGCTGGTCATCCTGAATGACAACGATATGTCCATTTCGCAGCCGGTCGGCGCGCTGAACAATTATCTGGCGAGGCTGATGTCGGGGCGTTTTTACGCGGCGATGCGCCGCAGCAGCGAGAAAATGTTCAAAGGCATGCCTCCGGTGCTGGAATTCGCCAAGCGCGCCGAAGAGCATGTCAAAGGCATGGTGACTCCCAGCACGCTGTTCGAGGAATTCGGCTTCAACTATATCGGCCCGATCGACGGGCACGACCTGGATGTGCTGCTGGACACGCTGGGCAACATCCGCGAACTCACCGGCCCGCAGTTTTTGCATGTGGTCACGCAGAAGGGCAAGGGTTATGCGCATGCCGAGCAGGATTGCACTTTGTATCACGGCGTAAGCAAATTCGACCCGGCAAACGGCATTGACGCCAAGCCTGTCCAACCCGAAGTGCAGCCCGCCAGACCCACTTATGCCGAAGTATTCGGGAAGTGGTTATGCGACATGGCGGCGCACGACAAACGACTGGTCGGCATCACGCCGGCGATGTGCGAAGGCTCCGGGATGGCGGAATTTGCCGAGAATTTTCCGGCGCGCTATTTCGATGTGGGCATCGCCGAACAGCACGCGCTGACGTTTGCCGCCGGTTTGGCCTGCGACGGTTTCAAGCCGGTGGTGGCGATCTATTCGACCTTCCTGCAGCGCGCCTACGACCAGCTCATCCATGACATCGCGTTGCAGAACCTGCCGGTCATGCTGGCCATCGACCGCGGTGGGCTGGTCGGCGCGGACGGCGCGACCCACGCGGGCAGCTTCGATCTTTCCTATTTGCGCTGCATTCCCAACATGACGGTGATGGCGCCATCCGACGAGGACGAATGCCGCCAGATGCTTTATACCGGGCACCAATTGGGTACCCCGAGCGCGGTGCGCTACCCGCGCGGATGCGGCTCCGGTGCGGCAATCAACCAGGAGATGCGCGCCCTGCCGGTCGGCAAAGGTGTGCTGCGCCGCGCAGGCAAGCGCGTGGCGATCCTGGCGTTCGGCTCGATGCTGGCTCCCGCGCTGGCGGCTGGCGAACAACTGGATGCGAGCGTGGCCAACATGCGTTTCGTCAAGCCGCTGGATGCCGAACTGGTACTGCAATTGGCGCGCGAACATGAGTTGCTGGTCACAGTGGAGGAAAACGCCGTGCAGGGCGGCGCGGGCAGCGCGGTGGCGGAATGCCTGCAACAGCATGGTGTGGCTGTGCCGCTGTTGCATCTCGGCCTGCCGGATAGTTTCATCGAACAAGGCGAGCATGCGCAAATGCTGGCGGATTGCGGCCTGGATGCCGCCGGGCTGGTGAAATCGATAGAGGTTGTTGCAGCAAGGAAATTTTGAACCCGAATCGCCCAGCGGCGCTTCCTTTGGCCGCTGGCAAGAATGCAATCGGCATGGGCGGCAGGAATTGTGCCAGAAGCGGACTCGCGATCATGTCAGGAAGCGAACAGCCTCAATTCAACCACTGCCCCTTTGATAACTTTTACTGCCGACTTCAGGAACAGCAGCGCAAGCGCCAGCCCAACCAGAATGTCCGGCCACCCGGAGTGAGTGATAAAAACGCCACCCGCCGCCACCAAAACCGCGACATTGGCCGCAATGTCATTACGCGAACATTCCCAAACAGAGCTCATATTGATGTCTTCTTTGCGGTGCTTCCAAAGCAGGGCGAGGCAAGTGCCGTTTGCCAATAGCGCCAGCAGGCTCACAAGGCTCATCGTTTCATAGATCGGAATGACCGGAACAGCGATACGGTAAGCCACCTGAAAGAGAACGAAGAGGCCAGCGATCAGAATCAGTACGCCCTTGAACAAGGCTACCCTGGCTTTTGAGCGTGGCCCACGAGAAACGGCATAGAGGCTCAGGCCATAGGTCAAGGCATCGCCCAGATTGTCGAGGGAGTCGGACAGCAACGCAGTCGATCCGGCCATCATGCCTGCAATCAATTCGACTACGAACATCACCGCATTGATGCCAAGCACGATCTTCAGTGTCGCGCTTTGTCGTTCCCTCAATGCATCGAGTGCACAGGCTTTATTTTCGCAGCAGTCTGCCATGCTGGATTCAGTAAAATTGAGAATGATTTACGATTGTGTCTGAAAATAGTTTCATTGACCAACTTACAAATAGGCTTTCAAGCTCTCATAATGTGCACAATTAACCTTACGAAAGGATTGTCATGGCCTGGCTGATCACCAAGTTTTTCCTGACAGCGGCCATCATTGTGCTTGCATCAGAGCTGGCCAAGCGCAGTGACAAACTTGGTGCGTTCATCGTCGCACTGCCCATGGTCACCTTGCTGGCGCTGATCTGGTTGCATATCGAGGATCAGCCACAAACCAAGATTGCCAATCATGCTTGGTACACGTTCTGGTACGTCATCCCGACGTTGCCGATGTTCCTGGCATTTCCATTGCTCTTGCCCCGGATAGGTTTTTGGCCGAGTCTGCTAGCCAGTGTAGTCGTCACCGTGATTTGTTTCGGACTGTTTGCGCACTTGCTTCGCCATTTTGGGATAGAGCTACTATAACGCCATTTTAGAGGCTAATAATGCGGCGGCCTTTCGTTTGCGGGCATTCCCTCATTCCCTGCTTCAGCCTGTGATTGGATATGTCCTGCGAGCGACTTACACACCGCTTCAAGCCGCTCCAGCTTTTGTTGCTGCTGATAGACCGTTTTGTTCAGTTCCTCGATCAGGTCTTCCTGGAAAGTGATTTTTGCTTCGATGTTTTCTAAACGTTGTTCAATCATGAGGTGATCCTGAAAGTCCGGCGGCTGGACGGGGAATGGCGGTCATTCTAGCGCGGCGCCGAAATTTATGCCCAGAGAAAGCAGGATAGTATCAATAGAGCTGGATCGAATTATTTTCTCGATCATAATAGACGACCCATTAAGAACATGCTGTTGAGATGAACCACGAACACCTTGAATTGCTGCTCACCCGCGAGATGCCGTTCGGCAAATACAAAGGCCACTTGATCGCCGACCTGCCGGGAAACTATCTCAACTGGTTCGCCCGCGAGGGCTTTCCGCCCGGCGAGATCGGCCAGTTGCTGGCGCTGATGCAGGAGCTGGATCACAACGGTTTATCGTCGCTGCTCGATCCGTTGCGCAAGCGCTAAATCTAGAAAAAGCAGTTGTCCTGATGAACTAACTATAGATTAGGCACGAATAAAGTATGAACTAAACGGATAATTTTTTGTCTGATGCGGCATGGAAA
>MGWP01000071.1 GCA_001801055.1 Gallionellales bacterium GWA2_55_18
TCACGCCGGTTCTGCTCCACAGCTTCGCGCGCCATCATCGTAGAGAATCCGCTGCCGACCTCGATGATGCGCCTGGGTTTTTTCAGGCGGATCAGGCTGTACAGGCACTCCGCATCGCCTTCCGCGAAATTCGGGTTTTTGTAATGAAACAATCTGCCGGCAGACGGATCAGGCGGGATGCGCGCAAGTTCGGCGGCATAATCGAACTGCTCAAGCCAAGCCAGTTGTCCGGCCTCATTGAGATCGATGCCCGGCAAACTGCGTTCATCGCGCAGCGAATGCCGCAAATACTTCCTGTAGTTGTACATCGGCTCATAATAATGATCGCGAATCGGGTAAATTCCCACGCGATTGAAAATGGCCCTGCTGAGCGGCATGCGCCAGATACCGAAGCGCCGCACGATTTTCATCAATAGCGCCGCAACGAACACCAATGGGGCAAGCATCAAATCCGTGATCGGCACGGCCAAATCGGCAACTACTCGTTTCAACATAAATTCGCCTCGTTATATGTAGCCTCTTATCAGTTAAATGATGTCAAAAAATGACAAGAATGTAACCTGTGGCGGTCATTGCGAGCCCTTCGGCAAGATCAGGACAGGCCAAGGCGCGGCAATCCAGCCATTAAAAATGCCTTTAATGAAATCATCTGGATTGCTTCGCTGCGCTCGCAATGACGAAAACAAACTTTTTCAGTGTTTCCCTAGTTTGCAACACTTCAATCGCCAGTATACGGGCGAAAGAAAGAAACGCGTCATGCTCCTCAAATGCCAGCGCAAGTATCTGAAATTGCGATGACTGCTGCGCTGCGCGTGATGGGTTACCCTGGCCTGTGGGCATACGGCCGCTTCATAACCCATTAATCTCAGCCTGGCGCACAGATCCACGTCTTCGTAGTAAAGAAAATAACGCTGATCGAATCCACCCAGCCGTTCAAAGATGCTGCGCGGGAACAGCATGAACATCCCGCCCACCCAGTCAGGATGGATCGGCGCATCCTTCACCGCATAGTCGCTGCCCCTGCATCCGCCGAATGCCTTGCAAAATATCCTGAACGGGGTCGGAAAACGGCGGGCGCTGTCTTCCATCTCGCCGCTCTCGCCCACAACAATCGGGGCCGCCACGCCAATGGAAGGATTCTGCAGACAGGCAAGCAACGCCGGAAAGGGGTTGTCACCAAACCGAATATCCGGATTCATTACACAGAAATATCGTCCGGTTGCGTGAGCAAATGCCTGATTGTGGTTGGCGGCGAATCCCCGAGGCATCAAATTGCGGATAATCTTTAACGGAAATGAAAAGTCGTCCGCAGCAAACGGCAGCGTTTCCCCAGTGTTAAGCGTGAGAATAAACTCGATCGATGTTGTCCGACAATGTTCGTCGATGTCATGCAACAGGTTTTCAATCAAATGAATCTGCGCATGGCTGACAACGGAAATGGAAATCTCCGTTGCACACTCTGCAGTTATTTTTTCCATCGCAGGTAACCCCAATAGATCAACAGCCTGCGCAGATATTTGAGCGCAGAATAAATGCCGAGCATGCCCAATTGAAACCCATTGATGCAGCCGGCGCGATACAGCCGCCGGTAATTGCCCAAATCTCCGCGCTCCATGGACCAGACTTGGGCACTCAATCCCATCATGCCAAATGGCCTTTTGTAGATAGCCGCCAGTTCGGCAGAAAGCTTGATGACACTGCCCCCGCTGCACACCAGCAATAACCACAACATATGGTCTTCCATGTAGCGCTGTCTTTCGACGAAGCGATGCCCGACATCGCGCCGCACCATGACCGAAGGCGTAACGAACCTGTTTGACAGCAACAGCACCCACTTGTGAATGTGTTTTTCTTTCCACTCACCTATTTCCCAATCGGGCAGCGCATCTGTTTGCCTGATTAATCTATGCCCATGGCCACAAAGTATTACTTCCGGGTGTGCACTCATATAGGCGTATTGAATTTCGATTTTCTGCGGATGCCAGGCATCATCCGCATCCAGAAAAGCAATATAAGGCTGGCTCGCCGCTGCCCACCCCGCATTGCGGGCACTCGCCGCACCCCGGTTTTCATCCGATTGCAATACTTTGAGCCAACCTGGATAGGACTGCACAAGCTGCTGCAAGACCGCCAATGTGCCATCACCGCTGGCATCATCGACCAGAATCACTTCGGCAGGCTCTTGGGTCTGTTGCGCGATTGATGCAATGGCGCGGCCGATGGTCGCGGCACAGCGGAAACAGGGAATCACCACGCTTACCGGCGCGACAGTGCTTGATTCTGCAATGAAATCGACCTGTTGTTTCTTCATGTCGCGGTTGCTGTTTGGCACATGATTTCGGGTAATGAATTGTAGTACTTGAGATATTCTTCACTGCCCAGAAAAGTACGCCCAGCCTCGCGGATGGCATTTATCTGATTTTCAGACATGCCATTCAACTCATGCCACATCTCGTCCCATGAAGTAAATTTGCGACAGTCGATGTAAGCCTCGGATGGAATCAACGAAGCAATGTCAGGCGCACCCAAATAAAGAGGAATAGTGCCCGCATACAAACAATCGAATATTTTTTCGGTCACATAGCCCGTCATTTGCATGTTCTCAAAACACAAACAAAACCGGTAACGGCTCAATGTTTCATATTTGGATGTACATGCGCCGCGATTAATCGACATCAATGCGCTTCGATTTAACCAGTAAGGCAACCATAAGGAGCGGCGCGTCCACCACTTATTCCATCCAGTGCCATATAAATCCACTGCACCCAGCCTGGCAAGGGCGGCCATTGCTTCAATTCGTTTGCTATAAAGCTCTCCATTGCGAATCCTTGGCTTATGGTTACCATTGATCACTGCAACTCGATTCAAACGATTCGCATTGGACCAGTACCTATCAATCACACCCAAGTAGGGTTGAGGCCAATATAATTTCCTTAACCTGGACTGATCAACCCCAGCCAGCGAATATCCATCGCCTATCGTATTATGAATGTATACCCCCTCAAATCGGGTGGTTAGATCAGGCAAGGCATCATATATTTCTGGCGCGACTACCGGCGGCTCCATTATCAGAAATCCTTTGAGTTCGACATCTTTCCGAGTCTCAAGTACAGAAATATTAGCCAGCATCCCCAGTGAAAAGTATTGGTTACTTTCAGCTTTAAGCTTACCTTGCAACAAGAAATCTACCGTATTGACAGGAATGCCTTGCTCTTGCAAGGACGAATATGCCCGATGAAATGGGAGCAATGAATCATCGCGATTCAGCTTCGGATCCGAAAGATCAAACAGCTTATTCTCGTAATAATGTTCAGAAGGTGGGTCAATGACAACAGAACACAAACCGGGGAACATCTTCGATTATCTCCATGAAATTCTTTTTATGGCTTTAACAATAGCCTCGTTTTTTTTTGATGCCCCGGAGATCATCAATAATCGCAATATGGCGCCTCCGGCGAGTGTCGCCAACCCTCTGCGATTGATCATTGCAGCATAGATCGAGTCCCAACAGAACAGCCCCCTCAACAGACCCTTGGCTTCAGGGGCTCTTCCCGATCCGAACAAGTTAAGCGCCCGTGCCACACGCTCGTGACGCTCAAGCCAACCGTAGTGACGCAAATCTTGCTTTGTCAGGAAATCACGGACTTCAGGTTGGGCTAAATAGTGATCCAACACCAGGAAAAAATCTGCCCGGTCTGTTCGATTGCGAATCGAATGGGAAAACTGCGCGCGACTTATTCTGTATCGCATCAGCTTTTCCCGAAGGATGGCAATAGGTTGTTTCCTGGCAAGCCTTAACCATGTGTCAACATCAGAACTAGACTTGAACAAGCTGCCACCCCACTCCCGGATCTCGTCCCTGTATATCTCGGTACGAACCAGCGCGCTAGGGCAAACCAAGAAGTTGTAATGCAATAATATGGCTTGCATGAGGTCGCGAAAACCGAACCGGGCTACGCTACCTTCGCCACCCGGAGCACGCCCAATAACGCCAAAAGGCGCTCCTTTCTCATCTATTGTGACTGCCTCGGTGAATACTGCACCGATATCTGGATTAGCCTCCAGAAACGCCACTTGTCTTGCCACCATATCTGGCTCGTAAATATCATCAGCGTGGAAGATTGCAGTGTACTTGCCGGTTGCCAGCTGTATACATTTCGTAAAATTTCCCTCTGCGCCAATATTCTTTTCCTGACGATGAATAGTTACGCGTGAATCTGCGACCGACTCGACTACTTTCAGGGTCTCGTCGACAGAGGCATTGTCTGAGACATGTATGACCAAATTGGAATAATTCTGGGCGAGGATTGATTCCAGAGTTTCACGCACCGTGGATGCCGCATTGTACGTCGGCACGCAAATGCATACCAAAGGAAATTTATCACTCATTCAACAACCCCATCCGTTGAAACATTGTTTGAAAACGTTGAGCAAAGGTGTGATCTTTCAGTGTTCGCTTGTATGCGGCAGTTGCGATAGATTCACGCAAGTCCTCATGAGCCAGATAGAACTTAATCTTCTCGATCAGATCATCCACGTCGGCATAAACGCAGACCTCCCGGTCGATGTCATAGCAATGCGCCAACCCTTCGACGAAATAGGACAGCTGGAAGGCTCCGCAACCACTCACCTCAAAGATGCGCGCCTTCATCTGCTCGATGTTTTTCTTGCTGCGCAGACGATTGATGAACGCTCGGGGAGATGAGGCAAGATATCGGGCATCCCATGAGGCAGAGTTCGAAAGATTCAGGTTGATGCGACTTTCATTGAACAACCTGATCATCCCCTCCTGGTCGATCTCACCTTTGGGCCAGCGATACCCGGCGACCTCGACACTGATGCCTGCCTTTCTTATCCGCTCGATCAGCCATTCCCGATAGGGGTGCCAGCCGCCAACAAATGACACGTCGTATTTCCTGGGTACGTCCAGTTTACGGAATATCCGCTCGTTGCAGCCGAAAGGAAAATAGATCGCATTGGCCAAGCCGAGCTCGCGGTATTTTGTTTCACCGTGCAAATCAGGCGTGGAGAAATAATCGAACTGGTGTGCCCAATAGCGTGAGTATTCCACCCTCCAAGTATCGTCATGGAAGAAGCAGAAGGTCTTGGTATGGCCGCGCAATGCGTTGATTGCTTGCGGATCGAACTGGTCGGTGTACAGGGAAAACACGGCCAAGGTCGGTCGCCACTTTTGCACACGTACCAGCAACTTCTGATTCATGCCCTCTTTACCAAAGGCCTGTAGTTCCCCCATGTAATCGAACAGTTCTACCTCATGGCCGGCCTGTTTGAGGCTCTGGTAAAAGTTGAAATATTCATAAGAGTATTCCCGTTTCGGATTACCATAGGCATGCAACATACAAACCACTAATATTTTCACGATTCCCTCTTGGCTCCATGTGACCTGCCCCGCAGCACTGCCACCGACAAGTAGCAAAGTCCTTGGGTTGCAAAGCTTAAACTATTTCACTGCCAGGTTGCGATGCATCTGCTGAATGCCGGCAGTGCAGCGTTGCAAGTTTTGCAAGGGCGATCTGTTACAAATACGTGCATTAAAGTTCATGCGCGGAAATAACGGAATAGGGCGTTTTGTCTTACTTTGCGCTTGTCTGGAGAATGTCACTTTCAAATTATGTCATGTTCAATAGTATGTAGAATGAGCATAATTTGTCGATTTTAAATTGATTGAGGTACGTACATGAAGATATTGCTTATTTCACCACCGTTTGAGAAAGAATGGCGGGATCCTGAAATCAGCCACAATTCGCATTACCCGCTCGGGGTGGCTTATATTCACAGCTACCTGGAGACAAAAGGCCATACGGTCGAGTCTCTTTCCCTCAACAGTTATGAATATGCTGATGCCGACGACATTGTCAGAGAAAAACTGCGTACGTTCGTACCGGAGGTAGTGGGATTGAATATGCTGACTTCCAATCGGGTCAGTTGTTTTAACACCATAGAGCATATTCAGAACAATCACCCGAGCATGCGGATTGTAATCGGCGGCATCCACGCCAGTACCATGTATGAGCAAATCCTCCAGAAGTATCCGGGAATCATAGCGGTAATCGGCGAGGGCGAAATAGTCATGGCCAACCTCGTGGCCACTTTCGAGTCCCGTTCCAAACTAGACGGTGTAAAGGGGATTGCATATGTTGTGGACTCGTCAGACTCAGGCCAACACTCGATCAAGGTTACCCCAAAGGAGGAACTGATCGAGGACTTGAACATCCTGCCCTTTCCAAAACACGATCTCTTTTTCCACGAAGGCCGCACCGTGGCGAGCATTCTCACCAGCCGTGGCTGCCCTTTCCAATGCAGTTATTGTGTGCTGGGCGTGGTTTCAGCACGTATGGTACGTTATCGCTCCATAGAGAACGTTATGAGTGAGATCGAGTACCTGGTAGCCCAATATCCTCAGATCAATACCTTTTGGATCCACGACGATGTTTTCTTCCTCAAAACAAAGCGAGCAATCGAGTTCTGCGACGAGTTTGTGAGACGAAACATCAAGAGAAAGATCGTTTGCAGCGGGCGGTTTAAGCCCTTTACTAAGGAGTTGGCGGAGGCGCTCGAACGCGCTGGGTGCGAAATGATGATGTTCGGTTTGGAAACGGGCTCCCGCAAACTCATGGAGACCTCCCATAAAAGCATGAAGCCGGAAGATATCTTGCGCACCTTCGCCATGCTCCGGGATACCAAAGTTGAACCTATCAGCTTTCTGATTGTAGGCCTGCCAGGTGAAGACGACGAAACCGTGGCTGAGACTATTGCTTTTGTCAAGAAGATGCAAAAGATTCGCTACTTTCATTATTCTGACATCGGCACTTTAACCATTTATCCCGGCACCGAAGTCTATGAAATCGCCAAAGCCAAGAACTTCATGGACGATAGCTATTGGCTCGGCGATGGGCCGGCACCGCTGTATGCCGCAGAGCACAGCGTTGAACAGCTTCTTGCCTACAAGAATCGGATACTAGATGCTGTAGCACTGGAGCGGATCTTTACTATTAGGGGATTCATGGCCCAGGCAGACATGATCCCTTATATTCTAAAATCACTGTTGCGGGGCACGCCGCACTACCGTATGGTCATCATCAGCCTTCTGATAAAGGCAATATCTCCTGTGGTTTATCTTCGACTGAAGAATCTTTATCGCAGGGTAAAGCCCTCATGAAAAATCCAAATTTTGGCCAGTCATGAAAATGGGGGTCGAGAAAACGCTGAACAAACCCCCCTATAAGCCCAAAACATTTCTCCCGTGAAATTTCACTCTCACCCTCCGAAATGTCTTGCAATGCACGCAAATAATATTTCTACGTCACCTTTTTACTATCTTCCAGGTGTTCTCGTAGAAAAATATATTGCAGCCCCAAGTATGTAATGCTTACCAGTACTAGAACTCCGGCGATCATCCCCAAGCCTGGGGAGTTCAGCAAATAGCGGAGCACTAGTGTCAACCCCCACAGTGCCGCAGCAGAAACTCCAGCCATCAATACGGGGCGAATCGGAGCCCCGCCACCGCCTGCCCGCCGCACCAACAAAACGTGCATCGTCGCTACCATCGCTAACCCCGATAATACTAATCCCGCCCCCACCCCCTCTGCCCCAAAGCGTGGGATAAGCAATGCACAAAATGTGATCGAAAGCACAGCTCCAACCAAATTAGGCACAATTAACCAACGCGTGCGCATATACACATGCGCAATCAAAGAATAGGCTCCTACCAGCACTCGCGCAGCTTCAGCAAGCGCCCCCCAGACTACGTAGTCCGCTGCAGACTGAAAATCTTTCCCGAGAAATATTCGTGTCAGTTCCGGCGCCAGCATTACGATGAATGCAACCGTCAATAACAATGACGGTATCACCGCAGCGGCGTAGCGCTGCCAAGCCTGCGCTTGCTTAACTGCATTACCCGTACTCACATCACGAAATAGACGAGGTTGAAAATAAGTCGTCAGAACCGACTCGAAACCTGCGATCATTCCCGCACTGATACCATATCCCGCGACAAATAGCCCCAGTTGTGCCAAGCCAAGCTGCCCCTCCATGAGGTAGCGATACCCCTGCCCCTGCACCCAACCCAATCCAGCGGCGATCGCGACAGGCCAGGCAAAACCAAATAGCATTTGCCGATGCCGCCTGAAGACAGCCGGGCGTGTGTTAAGGGTTTTTGTTTTTTGTAGCCTCGCAAAAAGAGTCTTGACGCCAATCGCCCCGATAATCGTTTGCCCAAATAGCAGCCCAAGTAGCCAGTATTGCGCTGAGGGGTGCACCGTTTGTACAAGCAACGTCGCACTGGCAAAGCTAGCCGCTATCGTGGCAACCGACAGCAACACAAATTTCCCACTATCTCCCAGCAAGTTCAGCGAGGGGATAGCCGTTTGATTGATAGTATTGAAGAGCAGCGATCCACAAACCAGAAATATCAGCCAGCCAATAGATATCCCGAAGTCCGCCAGTCCCATCACGTAAAAAATGTACGAGCCTATTGCGGCGATCAGCACCACGAATAGCAGATAGTTTACATAGCGAACCAAATAATGCCGCGCCGCACCACTTGCCTCCCAAGCATGCAGCCGACGATTGATAAACGTTCCAACAGGACTGACGAAGAACAAGGCAAAGAAGGCGATGGTGGTAAGAACCAATGAAACCCTGCCCATTTCCTCGGGCGACAACAGAGTCGTTGCAACACGCATCATTGCAATGGCTAGCAGAAATTGTGCTGCTCGTCCCAATATAATGGTGATCAACGTCCCACCACCCGCAATCTGTGTCGTTGGAGTATCGTGCTAGCTTCTTGCAAAATCCCTTCCAGGGAGGTCTTGGACGGCTGATATCCAAAATCTGCAGCGCGGGTGTTCAACGAGTAGTAATGGGGCTTATTTCCTGTTGCATTAACACCGGCAATCGTCTCAATGATCTCATAGTGCAGCCCGAACTCGTCTTGCATGGCTGCCAACAAATTCGGCTTGTCGATCGGTGCCCGGCTGTAGCAATCGACCGCCGTATTGGCCGGTGGCGCTGCAAGCAACGTGCTGACCAATCCGTAAAAATCAGACGGGTGCAGAAAATCGCGCACAATGTAGTCCGGAGACACTTTCAACACAGTCTTGTCGCGAATAGCGCGCAGGATATCCGTGATCAGAAATCGCGCAGAAATATCTTGTGTGCGACTAAAGTAATTGAACACACGGATATCAATAATGGGCAACTCGGAGTACGCACGATGCCTGCATTCTGCATGCAGTTTTGCCACACCATACCATTCGTGCAGCGCCAGGTTATTGATTGCCACTGTAGCCAACGTATTGCAGTTTGCCGGTTCGCTGAAGCTTGACCCGTATGCCGCACCACTGCTCAGAAACAAGTAACGACATGCAGGATGAGTTTGCAGGTAATCTAATATCAACTCATCAAACCGCAAGGTTATGTCGAAGATCGAATTCCCCATCGCCACCGCCTGCGCCGGGTTGCCGACCCCAACAAAATTGATGACTGCGTCGAACTCCTGTTTGGCGAATTCGGAAAATTCATCAGCCTGGTAGCGCCTAGGCAACCCGACGGAGGCCAGCCATGTCGTCACCTTATCCGGACGGCGCGCAAACAAGTGCAGGTGTTTGTCTTTTTCAGCGGAAAACGAAACGATCAAGTCTCTGGCAATCTGACTAGTCGCTCCAAGAATCGCTATTCTCATCATGTTGGTGTCAACGAACTGTTCAGCTTGGGAAACTGCTCATCCAGTTTTGACCCAAAGGCCAGGCGTGGGCGGCATTCCGTCGCACCATCCATCATGATTTCAATGAGCAACGGACCTTTGTGCTCCGCGAGCAGCGGTAAGACGCTATCCATCTCTGTCGCGCTGGCGACTCGATGAGCATCGATCCCATAGGCCACGGCGATATCCGTGAATGAGGGGCTGCTGTAGCCTTTCCGGGTCGATTGGTCACGGCCGTCGAAATACATGTCCTGGAAATTCTTGACCATGCCCAAGACCGAGTTGTTCATCACGATAATGGTCAGATCCAACCCCAAACGATTCAGCGTGTCCAATTCCTGAATATTGATCTGCAGGCTGCCGTCACCGGTGATCACGACAACCTTGCGCCGCGACTGAAAGGCGATCCCCAATGCTGCCGGGAAGGCAAAACCCATCGCACCCATGCCGCCACTGTAGTGAACGGCATGATTGGGCGACAGGCGCAAGCTTTGCGCCGCCCACATCTGGTGATTGCCAACGTCGCAGACATAATCGACGGGCTGCCTGGCCAGGGCGTGATTCAGCTTTTTGAAAATCTCGCTGGGGCTGATTTTCCAGTCTGCATATTCATTTAACTGCGCCTGATCACGTCGTTCGGACAGCTCAGCCGTCCAGTTCGTATCCAGCCCCGGGAAGACAGCCGTGCGCAAGGGAAAGGCCTCGAAGAAACTCTCGGCAGTCGCGCAGATGTTCAGATCGGCCTGCACGCGATTGGCCAGTTGGGCGTGGTCGATATCGATCTGGACGATACGCGCCTTACGTGCGAAGTCTTCCACATCGGAACCCGTTTGCCGAACATCGAGTCGCGCACCCACCACGATCAACAGATCACAATTCTGTACCGCCCAGTTGGCCTCGCGATTACCATAACTGCCGATCATGTTGAAGTAATTGCTGCGCTCGATTACCCGTTCATGCCCCATCAGCGTCGATACATAGGGAATGCCCAGCGTATCAGCCACCGACAGCCATTGATCCATCGAATCTGCCCAGCGCGCTCCGCCACCGATGCAGATCAACGGACGTTGCGCGTCCTTGCACAACGCCTCTAATTCTTTCAGGGCGACAGGGGTAACTTCGGGACCACTATGTATTTCCAGCGGTGCGTTCAACCATTTCTCAACCAAGGTATCCGAAATATCGGATCGCTGAATATCGTTTGGAATATCCAGCAATACGGGCCCTTGGCGTCCGCTCAGCGCTGCCGACAACGCCTTATGCAATTCTGGCAGCAGGTCTTCGGGTCTATCCACTCGCACTGCATATTTGGTCAGCGAACGCACCACCTCGACGATATCCAGTTCCTGGAAGCCCTGCTGCCGAATCGCCCGGTCACCCTTGAGTTCGCGCGTGTTGACCTGTCCGGTAATGAACAGACAGGGCACGGAATCGAACCAGCAACTGCCGATCCCGGTGATCAGGTTGGTTGCACCCGGTCCGCTGGTACCCATGGCCACCGCGATCGTTTTTCCCTTGGTGTGTCTGGCCACGCCTTCCGCAGCGAAGGCCGCAGATTGTTCATGGTGCATCGAGACGATGCTGAACTGTCCCGATTCGGCGAGGCTGTCGAGGAGGTGGGTGATCATCCCGCCCACGAGTTCAAAACAGGTCTGCACCCGATGGGCGATCAAAAATTTGGCGAATGCATCAGAAGCCTTCACAGCGTGTTCCTGTATTTCGTCGTTCTAAACATAACGACATAAATGCTGCCGCATAAACAACTGCTCGCCCTGAGCTTGTCGAAGGATGAGCAGCCTTATTGGGAGCCGTTCATGGTTCGACAGGCCCACCACGGACTGCTTCAAAGATTGCCATTTCAATTTTGTCGCCATGTTTAGAAGTTCACGCAAAAGAACGCTTCGATCTTCTCGACCACGAAACTCAGCATCTCTTCGCTCAGACCGGGATACACACCGATCCAGAAGGTATTGTTCATGACGTTATCGGTATTTGCCAGTTCACCACTGATACGGTAGGTGCGGCCTTCGAAATACGGCTGACGCGTCAGATTGCCTGCGAATAATAGGCGCGTACTAATTTTGTATTGATCGAGATATTTCAACAACTCGACCCGCGCGACCCCTGCAGATTCGCGCAATGTGATCGGGAAGCCGAACCACGACGGCTCACTGCCTGCAGTGGCTTCCGGCAGGATCAGGAATTCCTCGCAGGATTTCAGGCGATTTTTAAGATAGGCAAAGTTGCGTTTGCGTGCCTCGACGAATTCCAGCAGGCGGTCCATCTGCGCCAGCGCACAGGCCGCCTGCATGTCGGTGATCTTGAGGTTGTAACCAAGATGTGAGTAGGTATACTTATGATCATAGCCAAACGGTAACGAGCCAAGTTGCTGGCCGAAGCGTTTACCGCAGGTGTTGTCGCAGCCCGGTCCACAGTGGCAATCGCGCCCCCAGTCGCGGAAGGATTCGGCTATTCGCTTGAGCGTTGGGTTGTTGGTAAAGACGGCACCGCCCTCTCCCATGGTGATATGGTGGGCAGGGTAAAAGCTGAGGGTGCCGATGTCGCCGAACGTACCTACAAAGCGGGGTTTACCCTCTCCCTCTGCCCCTCTCCCGCAAGCGGGAGAGGGGGGTAAAGTGTAGGTGGAGCCGAGTGCATCGCAGCAGTCTTCGATGAGCCAGAGGTTGTGCTTCCTAGCGATGCGGGTGACTTCGGCGAGGTTGTAGGGATTGCCCAAGGTGTGGGCCAGCATGATGGCTTTGGTCTTGGGGCTGATGGCGGCTTCGAGCTTGGTAACGTCGATGTTGTAGGTGGGGATATCGATGTCGACAAATACCGGTACGGCGCCGAATTGCAGGATGGGGTTGACCGTGGTGGGGAAGCCGGCGGCGACACCGATGACCTCGTCGCCCGGTTTGATGGCGCGGTCGCCGAGTGTGGAACTGGTAAGTGCCGAGAAAGCAATCAGGTTGGCGGATGAGCCCGAGTTGACCGTCATGAGATGCTTTACGCCAAGATACTTGGCCAACCGCTGTTCGAAGGCATCGTTGAAACGACCTGTAGTTAGCCATCCATCCAGGGAGGCTTCGACCATGTTTTTCAGTTCGGGTGCGCCGATGACCTTGCCTGATGGGGGAATGACGCTGGTTCCCGCCGTGAAAGCTTTTTCTGCATATTGCAGCGCGCTGTATTGTTCGACCAGATTCAATATCTGTTGCTTCAATTTTGTCTTATCCACTTACAACTCCCGCTCAGTATTTCTGAAAATCATCGTTGTATGCGCTGATCTGACGCAGCGTCAGTTCACGCATATTTTTATCATCCCGGAATGCGCGATGCCAATCGATGATTACCCCCAGGGTGTCTGCCAGATGCCATCTCGGATGCCAGTCAAGGCGCGCCTTCGCCTTGGAACAATCCAGCTTCAGGTAATGCGCCTCGTGTGGATGATCGCCGCCATCCAGTGCCCAGCTTGCGCCTTCGCCCCATGCCTTAGTCAGTCTTTCCACGATCCATTGTACCGGTTTGGCATCTGTATCGTTCGGCCCGAAGTTCCAGCCTTCCGCATACACCGCACCTTCTTCATAAAGCTTTTGTGCCAGCAATAGATACCCGGACAGCGGCTCCAATACGTGCTGCCAAGGACGAATGGCATGCGGGTTACGAATGTTGACCGGTTTGCATTGGGTAATGGCACGCATGATGTCCGGGATGAGCCTGTCGTCTGCCCAATCGCCACCACCGATGACATTGCCTGCTCTGGCCGTGGCCACGGCAGGTGATGGTTGATGGTTGATGGTTGATGGCTGGAAGAAGGAGTTGCGGTAGGCTGCGGTCACTAGTTCCGCACAGCCCTTGCTGTTGCTGTATGGGTCATGCCCGCCCATCGCTTCGTTTTCGCGGTACCCCCAAACCCATTCGCGATTCTCGTAGCACTTGTCGCTGGTCACGTTCACCACGGCCTTGACACTACTCGTGTTGCGCACCGCTTCGAGCAGATTCACTGTGCCCATTACGTTGGTGGAATAGGTCTCGACCGGTTCGCTGTAGGAATAGCGCACCAGCGGCTGTGCCGCCATGTGGATCACGATCTCCGGCTGATGTTCGGCAAATACCTCGCGCAGATGTTCCAGATCACGGATGTCGCCAATGACGCTGGTCATGCCATTGCCAACTTCGGCGACTTCGAACAGGCTGGGGTTTGTCGGCGGCGCAAGCGCATAACCGACCACCTGCGCGCCCATGGATTGTAACCACAGCGACAGCCAGCTTCCTTTGAATCCGGTGTGTCCGGTCAGCAGGACACATTTGTCGCGCCAGAATGAAGTATTCATGGCAATGTCCGCCCGAACTTCTGTAGATGCGAATTCATTCGCACTGGCATCATGTCGTGTGCGAATGAATTCGCACCTACAAAAGAAACGCTTTGTTCCAATAAATTTACCAGAATCATTTCCAGACTTTCCACGGTGCCTTACCGGATGCCCATAATTCTTCCAGATGTATCTTATCGCGCAGCGTATCCATCGGCTGCCAGAAGCCGTTGTGATGAAACGCGGCCAAATCCCCTTCTTCCGCCAAACGCTCCAGCGGATCGCGCTCCCAGATCGTATTGTCATCGGTGAGGTAGTCAATGACTTTCGGCGACAGTACGAAGAAGCCGCCGTTGATCATCGCGCCATCGCCCTTGGGCTTTTCCATGAAGCTGTTGACCTTGTTTCCCGTCATATCCAGCACGCCGAAGCGCCCCGGCGGGATGGTCGCGGTCAAGGTAGCCTTGACCTTCTGTGCCCTATGAAAGGCGATCAGCTCGGTGATGTTGATGTCACCAACGCCATCGCCATAGGTTAAACAGAAAGCATCTTCATCCTTGACGTAATCCGCCACCCGTTTCAAACGACCACCGGTCATGGTCTCGTCACCGGTATCCACCAAGGTGACGCGCCATGGTTCGGCATAACGCTGGTGTACTTCCATCTTGTTGTGCTGCATGTCGAAGGTAACATCGGACATGTGCAGGAAATAGTTCGCGAAATATTCCTTGATGACGTAACCCTTGTAGCCGCAGCAGATAACAAAATCATGGATACCGTGCGCCGAATAGGTTTTCATGATGTGCCACAGGATCGGCTTGCCGCCGATCTCGACCATGGGTTTCGGACGAACCGAGGTTTCTTCGCTGATTCGTGTACCCAAACCACCCGCAAGAATGACGGCTTTCATTGATTATCTCCTTACAGTTGTGCAAGCGCCGTAAACGCTTCCGGGATCGGATAATGATGATTCCCGACAAATAGCCCGTTCTGGTCGATGTGATCGGCATTTTTCAGCGTGCCGTGCACTTCCGAATCGAAATATTTCACCACTTCATTCTTGGCGAAATTGCCCGCTACGATCGGACGACATTCAAAACCCAGTTCATTCAGTTTCACCACCAGCGCTTCGCGCGTGAGTTGGCTGCCGGGACGAATCACCAAGCTGAAACCGAACCAGCTGCTCTCGCCAATCTCGCGCTGGATTATGATGTCCGAATGATCAGCCAACGCCGCCTGCAACAGCTTGCCATTCTTGCGGCGCTCTTCCACCATCTTCGGCAGCCGTTTCAGTTGCTCGACACCGAGTGCACCTTCCATTTCCAACGGGCGCACGTTGTAGCCGGGTAACACGAACCTCCAAGACTCCTTGAAAGGATCATCGCTCTTCTCACCGCAGACAAGGTTTTGTTTGGGCAAGTTGCGCGTCCAGCCATGGGCTCGAAGCGACAACAGAATGTGGCATAGCTCCTCGTCGTCGGTGACAATGAGTCCGCCCTCCATGGTGGAGATGTGGTGACTGAAGAAAGAGCTATAGCTGCCCATCAAGCCAAAGGTTCCGGCCTGTTTGCCCTGGTATTTGGCGCCCATGGACTCGCAGTTGTCTTCCATCAGAACGATGTCGCGTTTGCCAATGATCTGCCGGATGCGTCCAAAATCATTCGGGTTGCCGAGCAGATTCACCGCCATGATGGCGCGGGTCTTGTCGGTGACAGCTTGCTCCAGTTGGTCCAGGTCATAGTTCAGTGTGTGCAGATCGATATCTACAAATTTAATCCTAAGTCCATACTGATACAGTGGATAGTAGGTCGTACTCCACGATACGGCCGGCACGATGACTTCATTGCCGCGCTGCAGGTTCAACTTGGGATTCTTGGTGTAAAACAACGCAGCAACCATCAGCAGGTTGGCCGAGGAGCCGGAGTTCACCATCACACAATGCTGACTGCCAACATATTGAGCAAAGTCGCGCTCAAAGGCTTGCACGTTCGCACCCATGGTGAACATACCGGACGCGATGACGCGCTGCATCGCGTCAATCTCTTCTTTGCCCCAAGAAGCGGTGGCCAAAGGAAACTTGAAGCTCATTGCGGGCATTCCTTCAAATAAAATTCATACGTTTTTTTTATTCCATCGCGCAAGCTGGTCTTTGCCGACCAACCCCACGCCGCTTGGCGCTCCGTGCTGACCAGCTTGCGCGCCATCCCAACAGGTTTGTCAAGATCATGGACAAAACTCCCGGTGTACCCCATCACGCCGGCTACTGCTTGATAGTATTCACTGATGGTGTAGTCATGCCCCAATCCAACGTTCATGTAGGCGGGCAATGTGTCGAATTTTTTTATCGCGCGCAACACCGCGTCGGCCAAGTCACCCGCATACATGAACTCACGCCGCGCCGTTCCGTCACCCCATATCTCGACCGATGTTTGCCCGGATTGTTTAGCCAAGTAGACTTTGTGAATGATCGCGGGAATCAGATGCGAATGTGTCGGGTCGAATTTGTCGTGACGGCCATAGATGTTGCACGGGATGAGCGTCTTGTACTGATAGATCATATCCTCGCGCATGATGTATTCGCACAACCGCGCCGTCACCACCTTGGCAATAGCGTAGCCTTCGTTGGTTGGTTCCAGCTCGCCCTTGAGCACCATTTCTTCACGCAACGGTTCAAAGTGGTTGCGCGGATACATACATGAACTGCCCAGATTGATCATACGCATGATACCCGCCTGACGTGCAGCCCAGACAATGTTGCGCCCCATGTCGAGATTATCCATCAGGAAACTTACCGGTTCGCGCATATTGGCCTGAATGCCGCCAACCTTGCCTGCCGCATGGATCACCATGTCCGGGTGATGTTTGCGCAGATAAGCCTGCACGGCGTTAAAGTCGCGCAAATCCAATTCGCTGCTGCGTGGCGCGAGGACATCAAACTCGTCGATATCAGAATGCTCAAGCAGGTTGCGCCCGACCATACCGCCACCGCCAGTCAATAAGATTCGAATCTTGCTCATGCTTTGACTAAAGGCTATTCGTGATAATTGAAGGCCGTGTAACCATGCTTTTTCACCAGCTCATCGCGCTCTGCGCTTTTGAGGTCTTCGCGCACCATCTCGCTGACCAGCTCATCAAAGCTGATCTTGGGTACCCAGCCAATCTTGTTTTTTGCCTTGCTGGCATCGCCCAGCAAAGTTTCAACTTCAGTGGGTCTGAAGTAGCGCGGATCGACTTGGACGACGCATTTACCATTGCCGCAACCCTCTCCCCCAGCCCCCCCCCCGCAGGCGAGGGAGGGGAGCAGATAGCCTTTTTCATCTACCCCGGTGCCTTCCCAGCGAATGTTCATGCCGAGCTCCTTAGCAGCGGCATTGACGAAGTCGCGCACGCTGTATTGCACGCCGGTGGCGATGACGAAGTCTTCCGGCTTTTCCTGTTGCAGCATCAGCCACTGCATCTCGACATAGTCTTTGGCGTGTCCCCAGTCACGCAAAGCATTGAGGTTGCCAAGATACAGGCATTCCTGCAGGCCGAGCTTGATGCGCGCCAGCGCGCGGGTGATTTTGCGTGTAACGAAGGTTTCGCCGCGTATTGGCGATTCGTGGTTGAACAGGATGCCGTTGCAGGCGTAGATGCCATAGGCTTCGCGGTAATTCACGGTTATCCAGTAAGCGTAGAGCTTGGCTACTGCGTATGGGCTGCGCGGGTAGAACGGTGTGGTTTCCTTTTGTGGGGTCTCTTGCACCAGCCCATACAACTCGGAAGTGGAAGCCTGATAGAAGCGCGTCTTTTTGCTCAAACCAAGGATGCGGATCGCTTCCAGGATGCGTAGCGCACCCAGTGCATCGGAGTTGGCGGTGTATTCCGGCTCCTCGAATGAAACGGCAACGTGGCTCTGCGCGGCGAGGTTGTAGATCTCATCTGGCTGCACTTTTTGAATGATATGCATCAAACTGGAAGAGTCGGTCATGTCTCCGTGGTGCAGGAAGAACGGCTTCCCCTTCTCATGGATGTCATGGAACAGATGGTCAATGCGTGCGGTGTTGAACATGGAGCTGCGACGCTTAACGCCATGAACCTCATATCCTTTGTCCAACAACAGTTCGGCAAGATAGGCTCCATCTTGCCCGGTAATGCCCGTGATCAATGCAACTTTTTTGGTTTTGCTCATTTCAGCCCTTCCTTATGTGCAGCTATCTGCCGTAGTTGTCCTCATGGCGCTGGATGTCGTCTTCGCCCAGATAGTCGCCGACCTGTATCTCGACAATATGCAGCGGAACATCGCCCAGATTTTCCAAACGGTGTTTCGCGCCGATCGGGATGTAGGTGCTCTGGTTCCTGTGCACGGTGATGACTTCATCGCCATTGGTCACGGTGGCCGTGCCGGACACCACCACCCAGTGCTCGGAGCGCTGTGCATGGCTTTGCAGGCTGAGGCGCGCGCCGGGTGCAACCTCGATGCGCTTGAGCTTGAAGCCTTCCGGGTCTTCTTCCAGCACGGTATAACTGCCCCACGGGCGGTTCACCTTCGTATGATAAATATGCTCGGTCGCGCCTCTTTCGTGCAGCGCATCCACCACTTCGCGCACACGCTGGGTCTGGCCGCTTTTCGAGATCAGCACCGCATCGGCGGTTTCGACGACACACAAGTCTTCCACGCCGATGGCAGCGACCAGCCTCTTCTCGGCCCGGATCAGGCTGTTCTTGCAATCGACGGCGATGACGTTGCCTTGCAATGCATTGCCGTTCTCATCCTTGGCAGATATTTCGTGTACCGCCTGCCAACTGCCAACGTCGTTCCAGCCGATGTCGCAGGGGATCAGCGATACGCGATCGGATTTTTCCAGCACGCCGTAGTCGATGGAGATGGAGGGCATGGCAGAGAAATGTTTTTCGACGGCTTGCTGAAATGTTCCGGCATCACGGCTCTCCGCAATGATGGCCTGCACGACCTGATGAACTGCGGGAAGGTGGCGTTCGATCTCGGCCAGGATCGCCGAGGCGCGCCACACGAACATGCCGGAGTTCCAGTAGTAATCACCTTCCTTCAGAAATCGTTCGGCGCTGGCGAGATCGGGTTTCTCGGTGAAGCGCTCCACCGCATACACTTGCCCATGCTCATCGCGTTGCGCCTTGATATAACCGAAACCGGTATCGGGGCGGGTGGGCTGGATGCCGAAGGTGATGAGCCTGCCACTTTCGGCAGCTTGAATCGCGATATTCAGATGAGCACGAAAACGCACCTCGTCCTTGATGATATGGTCGGCTGGCAGCACCACCATGACCGGGTCGCTCCCCTCCGCCATCAGGTAAGCCGCCGCCAGCGCAATGGCCGGAGCGGTGTTGCGGCCGATCGGCTCGAACAGTGTTTGATAAGGCAGTAGCGCGTGGTAAGCCTCGCCCTTGGCGTGAGACTCCTGCGTGACAATCAGCACGCTGTCGGCATCAATGACTGGCGAGAGCCGCTCGATGGTGGTTTGCAGCAATGAGGCGTCGCCATCCAGCGCCAGAAATTGCTTGGGCAATTGCTGGCGCGAGAGCGGCCATAAACGGCTGCCGCTGCCTCCGGCGAGAATAACTGCATGAACGTCACTCATGGATGCTCTCCAACAGGCCTTTCTGGGTCGCTTCGCGCTGCAATTCTTCAATCTCCGCGCGCAACCGTTTGTATTCCTGCACCTTGATTTGCAGAAATTCCACCGTCATGCGCGCTTTTTGCTCGACCCCTTTCGGGGTGAGCAAATAGGCATAAGCCAGCTTGTTGTCGCTGTTGCGGAAATTATTGACCTTCAGGCAGCCTTTTTCGACCAGCGCGTTGATGCAGAAATTAACCTTGCCAAGGCTGATACCCAAGTGTTTTGCCAGATCTCTCTGGGAAAGGCTGGGGTTGTTTTCCAGTGTTTTGAGCAGGCCGTAGCTTGTGTTGTCGTCGTTCATGGGTGCGTTCAGTTGATGAACGGCACGCATTACAGCAGCAGAGCCAGGCCCTGTCAAGTGCGCCCAACCGCAACAGCCGACGGGTTTGGAGATGCCCGCGAAGCGCTATATCATTCGCCTGCTCACTCCAGAGCCTTTGCCATTCAAGACCGCCTGTGCCGAACCTCTCGAATATCCTGTTGATTAAAACTTCCTCGCTGGGTGATGTGCTGCACAACCTCCCGGCCGTGACGGATATCCGCAGCCACTTTCCCGATGCGCGCATCGATTGGATAGTGGAAGAAAATTTTGCCGCGTTACCCGCCCTGCATCACGGCGTGCAAGAGGTGATCCCGGTCGCGGTGCGCCGCTGGCGCGAATCATGGTGGGCGTCGCGCGGCGAGATTCGCGCCACCTGCCGCAACCTGCATGCCCGCCATTACGACATTGCGCTGGATACCCAGGGCCTGTTGAAAAGTGCGCTGATTTCACGCTGCGCACAGACGACGCGCTGCGGCCTCGCTTGGGACAGCGCCCGCGAGCCGCTCGCCAGCCTGTTCTACAACTGTCGCTTTTCTGTCGCCATGAATCTGCATGCGGTGGAGCGCAATCGCCAGCTGGCCGGATTAGCATTGGGTTATAAGCCCGAAGGCGCGGCAGATTACGGCATTCAGCCACCCGCCGTCGCTCGCCCCGCATGGCTTACGGGGGGCGTATATGCCGTGCTGCTGCATGCCACCAGCCGCGCCGACAAGCTGTGGGACGAGGCAAACTGG
>MGWP01000072.1 GCA_001801055.1 Gallionellales bacterium GWA2_55_18
CTACTCGCGCGCCGCCGAGGAACTATACCTATCACAACCGGCAGTGTCCATGCAGATCAAGCAGCTGGAAGGGCATATCGGCCTGGCGCTGTTCGAGCAAATGGGCAAGAAGGTTTTTCTCACCGAGGCCGGGCGCGAGCTGTTTCATTACAGCCGCAGCATCGCGCAACAACTCGCCGAAATAGAAGCGGTATTCGACG
Source organism: Gallionellales bacterium GWA2_55_18 (assembly GCA_001801055.1). Taxonomy (GTDB): domain Bacteria; phylum Pseudomonadota; class Gammaproteobacteria; order Burkholderiales; family Gallionellaceae; genus Gallionella. The sequence continues at coordinate 201 of MGWP01000072.1, forward strand.
AAATGAAAGGGCTTGGGCAAGGCAAACTCACGCTATCGGTGGTCAACACCGCAAATTATTTCACCCCGAGGCTGTTGGCGAAATTCTGCCTGCGCCATCCCGGCATCAACGTGATGCTGCAAGTCGCCAACCGCGCTGCCGTGCTCAAACGGCTTGCCGACAACAGCACCGATCTCGCCATCATGGGGCAGCCTCCGGACGGGCTGGACATCTGCGCCGAAGCATTTCTGGACAACCCGCTGGTGGTGATCGCCGCGCCCGATCATCCGCTCGCCAGGCTCAAACGCGTCAAGTTTGCGCGGCTCGCACAGGAAACTTTTCTGTCGCGCGAACCGGGTTCCGGTACGCGCAGCGCGATGGAACGTATCTTTGCAGAACATCAAATCCAACCGCGCATCAGCATGGAAATGGAAACCAACGAAGCCATCAAACAGGCGGTGCAGGCTGGCATGGGGCTGGGCATCCTGTCGCTGCACAGCCTGGAACTTGAGCTGGAAACCAAACGGCTCGCCATGCTTAAAGTCGAACATTTCCCGTTGAAACGCCACTGGTTCGTCGCGCATCGCTGCAACAAACGCCTATCCGGCGCGGCATCAGCATTCAAAGAATTTTTACTGACCGAGGCAAATAGCCTTACGGCAACCATTTTACTCAAGGCAGGCACCAACAAAATAGTGAAGGTCGAATGACCTTCCAGCATACGTGCTACCGCGCGCTAGTGCCCGTTCGGGATATTTGTTGCAGGTAGCATGGCCGCTTTGATGAGGCAGATGATCAGATAGATAGTGTCAGGCCAAATTGCGACTGCCGCCATTCAAGCTATTTGCAATTTTTGTAAATTCAGCCACACCGAGATTTTCCGCGCGCAGTTGGGCATTTATGCCAAGCTTCATAAAATCTGTTTCGCTCAGGTAATTGCGCAGGGTATTGCGCAGGGTTTTGCGGCGTTGGCCGAACGCCGCGCTGACGATCGCGGCAAACAGTTTTTCGTCGCGTACCTGAATTTCGCCGACAGGCAGCGGGATCATGCGCACGACGGCTGAGTTTACTTTGGGTGAAGGGCGGAAAGATTCCGGCGGCACATCGAGCAGCTTTTCCATGTGGAAGCGGTATTGCAACATCACCGACAGCCGCCCATATTCTGGTGTGGAGTGTGTAGCAACCATGCGTTCGACCACTTCGTTTTGCAACATGAAATGCATGTCGCGGATGCGCTCGGTATAGGCGGCGAAGTGAAACAGCAGCGGTGAGGAGATGTTGTAGGGCAGGTTGCCGACAATGCGCAACGGGGCGGGTAGCGTGGCTATATCGAACTCCAACGCATCGCCTGCATGAATAATCAGCTTCGCTCCGGGATCGCCCTGCGGGTAGTCGTGCTCCAGCCTTGCGATGATGTCGCGGTCGATCTCCACCACATGCAGATGATTCAAGCGCTTCAGCAGCGGGCGCGTCAGCGCACCCAGGCCGGGGCCGATCTCAACCAGGTTATCTTCGGGCTCCGGGTGAATCGCGCCAACGATATCGGCGACGATTTGCTCATTGACAAGGAAGTTCTGGCCGAATTTCTTCTTGGCTTTATGCACGATTTATTCCATGAGGTTTGCTGTGTTGGAATAAGAAACCAAGGGCGCGATAAATCGCGCCCCTACACATTTGTATCCCGCTCATTTTGCGCCATCTGCGCCGCGAGCCTGATCGCCTCCAGCAGGCTGCCGCTATCGGCTTTGCCGGTACCCGCCAAGTCCAATGCGGTGCCGTGATCCACCGAAGTGCGGATGATTGGCAGGCCGAGTGTGACATTTACGCCCTGACCGAAGCTGGCGTGTTTCAATACCGGCAGGCCTTGGTCATGATACATCGCGAGTACGCAGTCGCACTGTGCCAATTGGTGCGGGATAAACAGTGTATCGGCAGGCAGCGGCGCACTGACTCTCATACCATCGGCGCGCAATTTGTCGAGTAGCGGGATCATCACTTCGATTTCCTCGCGCCCCAGATAACCGCCCTCACCCGCATGGGGGTTCAAACCGGCTACCAGAATGCGCGGTTGTGCGATGCCAAAGCGGTGTTGCAAATCACGCTGGATAATATGCAGCACGTTTTCCAGCAACAGCGCAGTGATCGCGGCAGGCACGTCCCTCAAGGCAAGATGAGTGGTGGCGAGCGCCACGCGCATCCCGCAATACGCTTCTGTGGTATCCAAGCGATCAGTTGAGCGGGTGCGTTGCGTGCGTTCCCGCACCGAATGCTGCGCATCACCGTGTCGCGCCCGCCACATCCCGCCGCCGACCAGCATCATCACCACTGATTTGGAGCCGGTCTGTTCTGCGAGATATTCGGTGTGCCCGGTGAACGGGATGCCTGCATCGTTGATGATGCCCTTGTGTACCGGTGCGGTGACGATGCCGGAAAATTCGCCCGTTTGGCAGCCCTGCACGGCGCGGCGCAGTGTCGCCAGCACATACTCGCTGTTGGCTTTGTCCAGTACACCTGCACGACAGGGCACAGCGAGCGGAACATGGATTACTGATAGGAAGTGTGGGGGGGGGTGGGAATAAGTCGGCACATTTCCACTTTCCACTTTCCACTCCCCACTCCCCGCATCGCGCACTTGCAGCGCGATGCCTAGTTGCGAGGCGCGCTGTTGCAACAGATACTTATCGGCAATGACCACAAAGGAAATATCTGGCGGTGCGACAGCAAGCTGAATGCACAGATCTATGCCGATTCCTGCGGGTTCACCGGCTGTTATCGCCAGTGTGGGAATAGAAATATCCTTCACCGATTACTGGTTTCTTTCCAGGCGGTATTCGACAAATGCGTGATCGCGCAATTGGCGCAGCCAATCCTGATATTGCTCATCGGACTTGAATGTGCCAATGGCAATGCGCGCTTGCTGGCGTTGCTGTTGCACGCTGACATCGGTATTCCTGCGTTCCAGCACCTGAATCAAATGCCAGCCAAATTGCGTTTGCACGACACCGATCATACCGGGTTGCATCTTGTTCATTGTCTCTTCGAATTCCTGCACGGTCTGCCCCGGAGACAACCAATCCAAGTCGCCCCCTTGCTGTGCGCTGCCGTCCTGTGAATATCGCTTGGCTTGTTCGGCAAAATCGGCGCCATTTTCGATGCGCTGCTTGATTTCCATGATGCGTTTTCTGGCTTCATTCTCCGATACGATCTCGCTGGTTTTTATCAGAATATGCCGCGCATGGGTTTGTGTTATCACCACCGGCGCACTACCGCTACGTTTATCGACCAGCTTGAGAATATGAAACCCGCCCGGGCTGCGCAACACGGCAGTAGTTTGCCCTGGTTGCAGGTGCTGTAATTCACTCATGAACATCGGGGGAATACGATCACCGGGGCGCCAGCCGATGTCACCGCCCTTTAATGCATCCTTGGCGTCGGAAGCGCCAGCCGCCACTTGAGCGAAGTCCGCGCCGCTTTTCAATTGAGCCAACGCCTGTTCGGCTTTATCGCGTGCAGCCTGAATTCTCTCCGCGCTGGCCTGCTCCGGCACAACCACCAAAATGTGTGCCAGGTGAAACTCTTCGCCCTCGCCACCCATTTGCGCCTTATTGGCGAGGTAATTATCGACTTCGGTATCGCTGATTACCAGCTTGCTTTCCACTTCGCGCTCGCGCAAGCGCGTGGAAATTATTTCGCTGCGTATTTCCTCGCGAAACTTCTTGAAGTCCACGCCATCCGATTCCAATCTTGCGCGGAATTCTGCCAAATTGGGGAGCTTATTTTGTTGCGCGATGCGCGTAATCGCCAAATCCAATTGCGTATCGTCTACGCGCACACCGTTTTCCTTGGCGAATTGCGCCTGCAGCATATCGCTGATCATGCGCTCGAGAATTTGTTTTTCCAGCGCATCCGGGGCGGGCAACGGCGTACCCTGTTTTTGCAACTGGCGGATAACCAAACGCAGGCGGTCATCCAACTCCTGGCGGGTAATCACATCGTCGTTTACCACCGCAACTACGGAGTCAATCACCGCAACCTGTTTTTGGGGGTTTGGTTTTTGAGGATCCAATATTTCTGGTGAATTTATGACCGATGCAATCTGCGCGTTATTCGCCGTAGCGGCAGCGTAAGCAGGGTATACCGTTACAAGTGTCGCGCAGCAAAGCAGCGCGTGCAAAGTTATTCTGAATGTCATCATCTCTCCGGCCTGTTCAACGCAAGACCGAACTTGGCTTGCTAGCGGGTTTTTCATTTAGCTTGGTGTAGCTGGGCACATTTGACTTCAGGGCGGGCAATGGATCCACTCCTACACCGATAAAATCGTTTAACTCGAGCTGCACAAAAATACCCGTGTTAGCTTGTTGCGCGGCAACCACAAAGCGTTGTGCCACAACGCGGAATGTCCAACAGCTCCGATTATACTCAAGGCCAGCTATGGACTCCAAAGTTTTGCGATCCTGTATGGAATAGTTCCAGCGCACCACCCCATGCCAACGGTTGAACAGCGGCCATTGTGCGGAAATATCAGATTGGCGCAATGTGTTGCGGGTGAAACGATAACCGAGATTGAGTGTTTTTCCCACTTCGGGCCGGTATTGCGCCGTTGCGTTATAGCTTTGAGTATGCGATAGATTCGGGTCGTACTGAAGTCCGCTGTCAAAGGCCAGTTTATCAGTTACCTGCCCCGAAGCGGCAAACAGAATATCGGATTTATTGGTTGTGGTTGTGGGTGCGACCAAATTGACTTGAGGTGTCTTAAAGCTGAAGCGTTCGCCCACCATCAACTTCAACCGCTCACGGCCATTCACCTGTTCCAGCAAGCGCGTGGTCAACGCCAAGGTGAAATGATTCGCATCCCCCACCCGATCATTTCCAACAAAACGATTCTCGGAAAATATCTGGGTAAAATCGAAACCGGCCTGCCCAGAATCGAAGACGGGTAGTGAGTCCTGATTTTTGTAAGGCACATACACATAAAAGGCGCGTGGTTCCAGTGTATGCAAATAGTCGCCGCCAAACAGCTTCCAATCGCGCTCTACCGCCATTCCGCTATCCACGCTATAAAGCGGCAAAGTGCGCGACGCATTTGGCAATGCAGCGGTGTTGTTTGCGCCAATCGTGTAATACGTGCTGCGCAAAGCAACCTTTGGTGTGAGATAAAATGCCGCCTCGTTGACCAGCGGATAGCTGGCGCTGGCATTAATCGCCAGCCGTTGGGCATTCAACACGATGGGATGGGAAAAATCGACATATTCGCTGGCAAACAGGAGATCTGCACCTGCGTATTGTTGGCGGGCATTAAGCGTCAATTGCGGCAAGCGCTTATAAGTCGAGTTGTTTGGCACCAGGCTTTGGTAGCGCTGCACACGCCCAGACGCATCCCACCAGCCAGAGTTATGGCTCAATAAAACTTCCTGCAAAAGACTGCTTTGCGAAGTCAATTCTGTTGTGTTGGCCAAATCACGATAATAATTATCGTCCGAAACGCTATTCAAATTGACAGAGCTGTTTAATCTACCAGCGATTTGCTGGTTATGTTGTAGAGCAATATGATGGCGGCTCCGGTTGGCAAGTTTATCGCCGGGCAATAAATCAAAATGCATTGTCCCCCGGTAAGCAGGTTCCAGATAACGAAACTCGTTGTAAAGCAATACCCCGCGGTTGGTCATCACGCGCGGGGCTATGGTCGCATCGCGATTTGGCCTAATATTCCAATAATATGGTACGGTTATCTCTCTGCCACTAGTGACTGTGTTGCCGAAAACCGGTGATAGAAAGCCTGATTTACGCTGTTTGCCGAGCGGGAAATCCATCCACGGTGTATACAGAATAGGCGCCCCCATGAATTCGACCCAAGCGTTATGGGCTATGCCGATCTGCCGATCGCGGTCAATCTCCAGCCCGCTCATTTTCAGCAACCAGTCCTGATTACCGGCAGGGCAAGTAGTATAAGTAGCCTTATCCAAAGTGTAATGCTGCTTATCCTGAATGTGCATCACATCCGCCGAACCGCGCCCGTCATTCTCTATCAGATAGAATACCGGCTGTTCCATAATTCCGATATTGGTGTCCAGATTGAGCTTGAGATGCGGACCGCTCATGGTGTTACCTTCTTGCTCCACTACCACTGAACCTTGCGCATCGATATCCTGCGTATCCTGAAAATACAACAACCGGTCTGCACGGATGGATTGTCCGCGCTTGCGCAATATCGCGTTACCGGTTGCTTCAATCTGATTTTCCTTCTTTCCCTCCAGATGATCTGCTTCCACAAACGAAGGCGTTTCCTGTGTCGGCGGCTCCATCGTCATGAAGGTTTTGTCCATGCGCAACGCGGGCATATCCGCATCCGCAGCAGCATGGTGTGCGAACGTACATAGCAAAGCAAATACAATGGGTTTTAGGCGGCACCGCATAACGCGCAGTAATAAACAGTAAGATGATAAACTTTCGCCAGTTTACCATCAACGCTATATAAAAAACCCAATATGCTACGCCAACAGCAACTCACCAAATGGCTGGAAAGCCAGTTTCCAAACGAAACTTTCACTATTTCCCCAGCTTCTGCCGATGCCAGTTTCCGCCGCTATTTTCGTGCTACTTTTGCAGATGGCAACGGCAACACGTTACCGGCAAAGTCATTGATCGTGATGGATGCCCCGCCACAACACGAGAATTGCCGCCCGTTTCTGCATGTTGCCAAACTGTTCGAGAAGGCTGGAACGCATGTGCCGCATGTGTATGCGCAGGATTTGCAGCAGGGGTTTCTGCTGCTGTCCGACCTCGGCAACACCACTTATCTGCAAGCGTTGAGTGCTAGTACTGCGCGTGATTTGTATGGCGCGGCCACCGATGCGCTGATCAAAATCCAGCTCGCCTCGCGCGAAAATGAGTTGCCTCCTTATGACGAAGCCCTGTTGTTGCGCGAGATGCGCCTGTTCCCGGAGTGGTATATCGCCAAGCACCTTAACGTCACGCTCACCGACAAACAGCACGCCAAACTGGAGGAGGTATTCGCACGTATCATCACCAACAACCTCGCACAGCCGCGCGTGTACGTGCACCGCGATTACCACTCGCGTAATTTGATGTATATCGAACGCCCTCTCCTCAACCCTCTCCCGGAAATGCCCTCTCCTCAATCCTCTCCCGCAAGCGAGCGAGGAGGCGAACGAGAAAGACAATCCTTAATTCCAGCGGGAGAGGAGGCAAACGAGAAGCGGGGTAAGCAGGCAATCCGCGAAGCGGATGCTCGCAAAAGCAATTTTCTAACCTCGCCAGGCATACTCGATTTTCAGGATGCGCTATATGGCCCGATCACTTACGATCTGGTATCTCTGTTCAAGGATGCCTATATCAAATGGGAAGAAGCAGAAATAATTGACTGGCTGATCCGCTACTGGGAAAAAGCGCGCAAGGCCGGGCTACCGGTGGCCGAAGATTTTTCCGGTTTCTATCGCGATTACGAATGGATGGGCGTACAGCGGCATCTCAAAGTGCTAGGCATTTTCGCACGCCTGTATCACCGCGACAGCAAGGACGGCTACCTGAAAGACCTGCCGCTGGTGATGGCGTATCTGCGCGCCGCCTGCGCGCGCTATATCGACCTCAAACCGCTGCTGAACCTGCTGGATGAACTGGAGCCGCACGGTATTCAGGAGGGCTATACATTTTGATGCTGCGCATCGTCTTCTCCCCAACCCTCTGGGTGAAACAACAAGCCATTTCGACTAGGCTGCAAACGACCGCAGCCAAGTCGCTGGTTATCCCGCTTGCTGGAGAGGGAGCGAACACGAAAGGCGTAACACCATGATCGCCATGCTTTTAGCGGCAGGTCGCGGCGAACGCATGCGCCCGCTTACCGACCATACCCCCAAGCCGCTGCTGGAAGTTGGCGGCAAGCCGCTGATCGTCTGGCATATCGAAAAGCTGGTGCGCGCCGACATCACCGAACTGGTCATCAACTACGCCCACCTCGGCGCGCAGATCGAAGCCGCTTTGGGCGACGGCAGCCGGTTCGGCGCACATATCCAATATTCGCCCGAAGCACGCGCGCTGGAAACCGCCGGCGGCATCGCCAATGCGTTGCCGCTGCTCAGTGATGAGCCTTTCGCCGTGATCAACAGCGACATTTTCTGCGACTACGATTTTGCTAGCTTGACCGAACGCGCTGCCGCGCTGCAAACCAGCGGCGATGCCGCGCATCTGGTGCTGATCGACAATCCGCCCCACCATCCGAATGGTGATTTCGCTTTGAATGGAAGCCGCATCGTTCCGCTCCCCTCCCCCACAAACAGGGGAGGGGCTGAGGGAGAGGGTCTAACAACGAAGCTGACTTTCAGCGGCATCGGCATCTACCAGCCATCCTTGTTCAGTCATCTCCCGCGCGGCAGCATCGCGCCGCTCGCGCCGTTGTTGCGCGCGCAAATCGCCCTCGGCAAAGTCGGCGGCGAACACCACCGGGGTTTATGGGTGGATGTCGGCACACCGGAACGCCTCGCAGAACTCGACAACCAAATTAACACATTGCAAAAAACGCACCGCTCACAGCACAATATGCCATGACTATCGACCTTTCAATCTACGCACAACGCCGTGCCCGCCTGCTGGAGAAAATGCAGCGCGGCATCGCCATCGTTCCCACTGCGCCCGAAGTGGCGCGCAACGGCGATACGCATTATGGCTACCGCTACGACAGCAACTTCTATTATCTGAGCGGTTTTGCCGAGCCGGAAGCGGTGCTGGTTCTGGTCGCTGGCCAAGATAGCCACAGCCAGCCGCAAACCATCCTGTTCTGCCGCGAAAAAAATCCGGAGCGCGAAGTATGGGACGGTTACCGCACCGGCCCCGATGCCGCAAAAGAGCAATACGGTTTCGACGCGGCTTACCCGATTGCGCAACTGGATGAAAAGCTGGCCGAACTGATGGGCAACCAGCCCGCGCTGTTTTATCCTTTAGGCCACGATGCCGCATGGGATCGGCGCATTCTCAAGCTGCGCGGCACAGTACAGGCCAAAGTGCGCAGCGGCATCCGTGCGCCGAATGAAATACACGACGTGCGCACGCTTCTCAACGAAATGCGGCTATTCAAGGACGAGCATGAACTGATGATGATGCGCCACGCCGCCGAAATTTCCTCGCATGCGCATCGACGCGCGATGCGATACGCGCGCCCCGGCCAGTTCGAATACCAGCTCGAAGCGGAACTGTTACATGAATTCTGCAGTCACGGCGCGCGCCATCCCGCCTACACTTCCATCGTTGCAGGCGGCGCTAATGCCTGCGTGCTGCATTACGTCGGCAACAATGCCAGGCTCAAGGACGGCGACCTGCTACTGATCGACGCGGGCTGCGAACTGGAGGGCTATGCTTCCGACATCACGCGCACTTTCCCGGTCAACGGGCGGTTTTCCGCCGCGCAAAAAGATGTCTACGAACTCGTGCTCGCAGCGCAAACCGCCGCGATTGCCGTTGCGCGCCCCGGCAAGACCTGGAACGCGCCGCATGACGCCGCGTTGCGCGTGCTGGCGCAAGGCTTCATCGACCTCAAGCTTTGCCAGGGCAGCGTGGATGCCGTGCTGGAAAGCGAAAGCTACAAGCGGTTTTACATGCACCGCACCGGCCATTGGATGGGCATGGACGTGCATGATGTCGGTGATTACAAGACCGGCGATAACTGGCGCGCGCTGCAACCCGGCATGGTGCTCACCGTCGAGCCGGGCTGCTATATCCGCCCCGCCAATGACGTGCCGCAGGCGCTATGGAACATCGGCATCCGCATTGAGGACGATGTGGCGATTACTGCACAAGGCAACGAAGTATTGACTGCCGCCGCGCCAAAAACGGCGGTGGAAATCGAGGAATTGATGCGAAGTTGAGCAACTGCCGGGAAGGCTCTACCTTTACTTCGCCTGACCATTCCAGCCTTGCCAATGCCCGGTCAGATCCTTGACGTTCGTATAACCTTTTTCAGCAAGAATGCTCTCCGCGATCCGGGCGCGCTTCCCGCTCCGGCAGTACACAATTATCTCGTCTGATTTGCTGCCGGGTATCTCACTGAATCTGTATTCCAATTCATCATGAGGCAGGTTCACGGCGGTATCAATATGCCCAGATAAATATTCCTCGCGCGTACGAACATCAAGAATGATCGGTAAATTTGGTTCATCCAGTCTTCGGGAAAGTTCGTCGGGCGTGATTGCTCCTGCTATGGGCGTTTCTGCATGACAGGCTATGCCGGATAATATCAGCAAGGCAAATAAAAATAACCGCGAAAACAAAATTGCTCCGGGTAATTTAGACTGATGAAAAGTTATTTTGAAAATCACAGCGGCGATACCTTTCAGAGTGCGGGCAAGGATTGAAACGGCGATCTCCATGCCGAATGAAGGCTTGCGATAGTACTGCTGTTTAAAGTGAATTCCCGGAATAAAAACATCTGGGTGTGATGGAATGTGTATAGCCATTGGTAAAAACTTCCCTGATTTAAAATGATTCAGATTCATGAACCTAAAAACCGCAATTCATCCTGATGAACTAACTAGGCATCTGACTAAGCGCGGTGAAACATGCGCCAAGTCATTGGTTAACGAAAAACACGAAAGGCACGAAATAAAACATGAAGTTGCATTGACTCGGGGATTCACCCAATAGGTATCAATTTATCGCATGGAGTCCTTTGAATTCTTTCGTGCTTTTCGTGTACAACCGCTCTTTCTTAGGATGAATCGCCTTCCAATCAGTGCTGTGCCAGCACCGCGAGCATCGCCTCGATGTCGACAATTTTGTCGCGCGGTGCGCCGCGCCGTTCCCCGCGCGCCACCTCCACATCATCGAGCCGCTTCCAGTCGTTGAAGGATACAATTTGTACGCCGCGCTGGCGCAACAATGAGCCGATGGCCTCACGCTCTGGCAGTTCCCGCGCCTCAAGCCTGGCACTGTCGGCAATCATGTGCTCAACCACGTGAGCGGACGCGCCCTTGTGCGAGCCAATGAGTCCCTGCGGCCCGGTGCGCGCCCAGCCTACGACGTATTCGTTGGCAATCACGCTACGGCTGACGGGGTCGACGACGCGCCCGTCTTCATTGGCGATGACCCGCGCTTTTTCGTCGTAAGGGACACCTACAATCCGTTTGGCAGCAAAGCCAATCGCAGGCAGCACCATCCCGACTTCAAGCACTTCAGTCTCGCCGGTGCCGCGAGCGCTGACCGTGCCATCCGGCTGAATCTCGAGGCGGTTTTTTTCGAGTACCAAGCCGGCCACATTGCCGTCGGCATCGGCGATTATCTCGGTCGGCGAGACGAGGAAACGCAGATGTAGTTTCTTTGTTTTTTCGCCAAGATGGTTTTTTATACCTGGCTGCCGTGTAGCGAAGGACTGGAGTATCTTCAGGTTCTTTTCCTGCTGCGTATTGCCCGCAGCTTCCGGAATGACGCAGCCCGCAAGCTCTTCCGGGGCTATGATCGGGTCAACATCTTCCATCTCGCCAAACTCCTTAAGTTCAGGCGGTGTAAACGAGGCCTGCTCCGGTCCGCGCCGACCGAGTATATAAACCTCGCGTACCTGACTGCTGCGCAGTGCTTCCAGCGCATGTGCGGCAACGTCGGTCTTTTCGAGCTCTGTTGGCGTACGCAGCAATATCCGCGCGGCGTCGATGGCTACGTTGCCGTTGCCCACCACCGCGACGCGGGATACCGACAAATCGATTTTGGCGTGACGGTAGTCGGGATGCCCGTTGTACCAGCCGATAAACACCGTTGCCGGAGTGCAACGTGCGATGCCTTCACACGGAATACCGAGACGGCGGTCTGCCTCGTTGCCCACCGCATAGACAATCTGATGGTAGTGTCGACGCAACTCATCCACCGTCACGTCACGTCCAAGACACACATTGCCCATAAATCTGAATGTAGGTCGCGCGGCGGTTTTTTCGTAAACGCGGGTGACCGCCTTGATACTCTGATGGTCGGGCGCGACACCCCCACGCACCAATCCGTACGGGGTAGGGAGGCGCTCAAACATATCGACATGAACAACCGTATCGGTGCGCCTGAGCAGCGCCTCCGCAGCGTAGAAACCGGCAGGCCCGGAACCGATGATTGCGACACGCATAAGCCACCTTATTCCGAATAAAATATGTACTGTAATACTACACTTTTAGCGGCCACATCATGGAGCCATTTCGTTTCCGGCATAAAGGAGCCACTTTATTTCCGGCGTAATGGCGCCACAGAATTTCCGGCGTAAAGGTGCGTGTTGTCACTGCGTTCAAGTAGGTCGGGCGATAAACTCTACAAACAAAAAAGCCCTCACAAGGAGGGCTTTTCTGTTTATGGGAGTCTGACGATGACCTACTTTCACATGGGTAATCCACACTATCATCGGCGCGGA
>MGWP01000073.1:0-12140 GCA_001801055.1 Gallionellales bacterium GWA2_55_18
ATCTTGTTCGGCCAGAAAAGTAAAAAGCCGTTTCAAATCCTCTTTGGCTTCCAGGGTGTAGCAAACCCTGTAGTTCACTTACGCGCCTTCTTTTTGGTGCTGGCGAGAATGCTATCCAATTCTTGCAACACTTCTTCCGATGAAAAATATACGCCTGATTTTTTTGCGTCATCACGCGAGGCCAAGCCGCGCGCGATGAATTCCTGCTGCACCCGGCGAAACTCCACATTGCGGCGCAACGAATCTTCGACGAACGCGGAAAGCGTTTCGCCCGGACGCAAAATCTCCTCGGCGGCCTGCCTGAGCTCGGGTTCAACGCGCAGCGCGGGCATGGTTGCGGTTTTCATGAATCACCTCTTGTGCATTACAAATGTGATTCATATCATCGTCGATGTTAAAACAAGGCGCAAGGAGATTGTGGTGGCTGGCTTGGTGGGAGAATGATGGGTATCGCGTTACTCAACCCATCTTACGCGGGCTAAAAGCTAATCAGTAGTTTTCGCCGATGTTGCAGATTTCCTAGCGATGTACTTTTCATATTTATCGGAGAGTGTGTAGACGTAATCGAAGATAGCCACAGTAAAGTCGAGGATGTCTTGAGCGTTCTCTTTAGTGGTGTCCTCATCGGACGCGTGGGCACCGATGTTGCGCTCTTTACGCAATGCTTCAGCCCAATCAAATAGCCGTTGATCGATGACTTCCTGTGCTTTGAGTTCTACGAGGCCTTTGCTAATCGTGTGGTTTCCAACTTTTTCCTTGATTAGGCGCTCTAAAGCGCGGCCACACAACACAGCGGCAGCAGAGTGGATGCCATGTGAGATGCATTTCTGCGCATCTCTAATATCACAACGCGCGGCCTCTGGAATGGCTGGCCCAATTTCGGCTACAGATGGTGTGGGCCAAAGGCGTTCGGCGGTATCCAATACCCAGTTGCCCCATTCATCTTGGTAGGGAGATGTGTAGCCAAACAGCGGACTGTGGCAAGACGGGCATTGTGCGAGAAAGTAAGTGTTATGATCCGCGTTGGTGATAGTCGTGTTGACCTTGGCTTTTACTCGTACGGCGCAGTGCGGGCAATCAACAACAATCTCGGATGGCATAGACTTTCCTTGTTGGCTAATATAAATCAACGGAAAACGCCGTATATCCTTATGGGCGTTACAGCTTGTATCCGCGATGCACTGCCACCACACCCCCTGTCAAGTTGAAGTATTCGACGCGTTCCAGCCCGGCTTCTTCCATCATTTTCTTCAACTCTTCCTGTCCCGGATGCATGCGGATGGATTCGGCGAGATAGCGGTAGCTGTCGGCGTCGTTGGCGACGAGCTCGCCGATCTTGGGCAGCAGTTTGAACGAATAGGCGTCGTAGATCGCTTCCAGCGGTTTGGCGACTTTTGAGAATTCCAGCACGATCACGCGTCCGCCCGGCCTGATCACGCGGTGCATCTCGCGCAGCGCCGCATCCTTATGCGTGACGTTGCGCAGGCCGAAGGCGATGCTGACGCAGTCGAAGTAATTATCCGGGAAGGGAATATGCTCGGCATCGCATTGCGCGACCGGCGTGGCGATACCTTCGTCGAGCACACGGTCGCGACCGACGCGCAGCATCGCGTTGTTGATGTCGGTGAGCACCACTTGTCCGCTGCTGCCGACCTTTTTCAGGAATAGCCGCGTCAGGTCTGCCGAGCCGCCCGCTACGTCCAGCACGCGCTGCCCATCGCGCACGCCGCTGACGCCGACCGCGAAGCGTTTCCACAGGCGGTGCAGCCCGGCTGACATCAGGTCGTTCATCACGTCGTATTTGCTGGCGACCGAGTTGAACACGCCAGCGACCCGTTTCGCTTTTTCTTCCTCGGCGACGGTCTCAAAACCAAAGTGGGTTTCAGCCATTTTTCTGCTCCTGTGATTCTAAATTTAAGCTACAAATAATGTTAATCGTAGGGTGCATTTCATGCACCAATGTCAAAGGTGCATAGATGCACCTTACGGGATTGCAATTGCATCGAATGCGTTTCTCGCGTTCATAGCGAGCGGATCTTGTTCAACAGCGCGGTGGTGGAGCGTTCGTGCAGGAACGGGATGCTGTGCACCTTGCCGCCCCAGCTTTGCACTTCATGTGCGCCGACAATGTTTTCAATTTGCCAGTCGCCGCCTTTCACCAGCACGTCGGGGCGGCACGCGAGGATCAGGTTCAACGGCGTGTCTTCGTCGAATTCTGTCACCAGGCTGACCGATTCCAGCGCGGCCAGCACCGCCATGCGGTCAGGCAGCGGGTTGAGTGGCCGGTCGCCGCCCTTGCCGAGGCGCTTCACCGAAGCATCGCTGTTCACACCCACGATCAGCGCTGCTCCCAGTGCGCGCGCCTGCGCGAGGTAGGTCACATGGCCGCGATGCAGTACGTCAAAGCAGCCGTTGGTGAACACCAGCGGACGCGGTAACCCTGCCACGCGCGCGGCAATCTCGCCGGGCTTGCACAGTTTGCCTTCGAAGGCGGGCGCGGGATGCATCTAGTCGAGATATTCGAACAGCTTGACCACGCGCTGTACACCGCCGGTGGTGCTGGCGACTTCGGTGGCGGCATCCGCTTCGGCGTGTTTGACAACGCCCATCAGGAATACCGTACCGTTCTCGGTGATCACTTTGACATGCTCTGCACTGAAGCGTTTGTCATTCACAAAGCGCAGCTTTACATTTGAGGTGATCAGGCTATCGCTGCCACGCGAGGTCAGTGAACTAGTACCGGAAACGGCCAGTTCGTTGTTTATGTTGCGTACGTTCTCGATGCTTGAAACGAGTTTGCCGATTTCGGATTTCACCGCTTCGGTCGGCACTTCGCCGCTGATCAGCACATTGCGGTTGAAGCTGGTGACATTGATATGTGCGTCATTTTTGAATTGTTTGCCAATGCGGTCAAACGCTTTGGTCTCAATCGCTTCATCTTCGACATAGGCGCCGCTGGTGCGGCGATCCTGCCCCATCATAACACCGGTGCCCACACCGGCGGCGATGACCGGGAAACAGCCTTGCAACGAACCAGAAACAAGCACGAGCAACAGCGGTAAAAGCATACGCATCGTCATTCTCCTAGTAACAGATAATCGATCACATCGCACAGGCAATGCAAGGTAAGCAAATGAACTTCCTGGATGCGCGCGGTACTTTTCGCATCCACGCAAATCAACACGTCGTTGGCATGCAGCGCACTGGCCATTTCTCCGCCGTTGCGCCCGGTCAGCGCAACCACACGCATGCTGCGCTCATGCGCCGCATGGATCGCCGCGACCACGTTCGGTGAATTGCCGCTGGTTGAAATCGCCAGCAGGCTGTCGCCGGGTAGGCCGAGCGCGCGCACCTGCTTGGAAAATATCTTGTTGAAATCGTAGTCGTTGGCAATGGATGTCAGCACCGAGCTGTCGGTGGTCAGCGCGACAGCGGCAAGGCCGGGGCGTTCTTTTTCAAAGCGGTTCAGCAGCTCCGCCGAGAAGTGTTGCGCATCAGCCGCCGAGCCGCCGTTGCCGCAACACAGTATCTTGCCGTCGTTGGTCACGCAGTCGAAGAAAATCTGCGCACCCTCGGCGATGGGTTCTGCCAGCGCGTCCTTGATCTTCAGCTTGAGTTCCGCGCTATCCTTGAAATGCTTGATGATGCGTTTATTAATATCCATAAAATCCATTTTCCGGGCGAATCATTGTGTCGCGTGCTCGCTCATTCTTCGTCTATCAATCCGATATGCCTCGTCATTCGCTGCGCGGCTCCTTGCGGTGTCCGTGCAACACGGCGGGGCGCAGCCCTCCGGTGCGGGAGCACGGAGCAGCAGGCCTTCCCGCTCCTAATGTTACACATCGCCGTGTCAGGCCTGCCATCCCGCAAAATGAATTTTGAGAGGCTCGCATATTTGCTGTTGCTAATGCGATGAGCGCGGATTTTAACCGAATCAGGCCTCGAACGCATTCTTGAGCCACTGCACGTTAGCGCCTTGCGCGTCGTCCATCAGCACGGCATCGAAGCGGCACTGTGGTATATGCGCGAGGCTGGCGAGATATTGTTGCGCGGTACGGATGAGGCGTTGCTGTTTGCGCGTATCGATGCTGGCCGCCGCACCGCCGAAATCGGCATTGCGCCGCAAGCGCACCTCGACGAAGACCAGCGCCGCACCGTCCTGCATGATCAAATCGATTTCGCCGAAACGTCCGCGATAATTTTCCGCAACCGGCTTCAGGCCTTGTTGCCGCAGGTGTTGCGCCGCCCACTGCTCGGCTTGTGCGCCATTGTTCATGGTTTGCCGATGGTGTGGTCGGGGAGCGCCTGCTGGGCGGGTGCGGTCTGCGCGTTGAGCGATTGTGCATGCCCCTGCACAAATACCGCCGAAACCGCCGCCCGTTGAAAAATGCGGCCACTGAGTTTTATGTGCCCGCTCACCCCATCCAGAGGCAAAGTATCGGCAACTTTATCGGCTAACAGTAATTGAATCAGGCGGAACGCATCTATACCCAGCGCGTAAAGCCGCTCGTGATCGGCGGAAAGATGCTGTATGGGGCGCGGATAGACCATCACCGCCGGATGATCGGCTTGCAGCAGCCACGGCATATCCACAAAGCGGATACCGTTCAAATCGTAATTGGTCAGGGTGTCGTCGTTGCCGACAAAGATTTGCGAGGTGGCATAGATCGGCAATTTGTTCGGCAGGTAAGGGCGGATCAGGCGCGCTTTTTCGGCATCGGCGGCGAGAAATACCGCAGTATCGGGTATGTCGGTGATATCTGCGAACACCGCCGGATCGCCGTTGAATTCGATCTCGGGCAGCAGCGCGCCGCCCGAGCCATGCCATTCTCCTTCAAAAGCGAATTGCAGGCGTTTGGCTAGTTGCGCGCGGGTGGTGATGACGAATGCCTGATGCAAACCCTGCTGTCTGGCCAGTTGCGCGATTTGTCTTGCCTCGGCTTCCGTCGCCATGCCGAAAAAATATAACTGCTGGCTGGCAGGTTTGTCTTCTACCACGTTCAAGGCCAGGGTCGGCACGGGAATATTTTGTTCCGCCACCAGCGTGCTGACGCCGCTGCGCGTAAGCGGCCCCACCACGGCGCGCGCACCGTCGGCGACCGCTTTGCGATACAGCGCTACAATGTCCTTGTTCTCGTCGAAACAGCTATACACGCGTACCGGCAATCTTCCCGGCAGTTGCATTTCCAGATCGGCAGCGGCCTGAAACCCCTGCTGCACTGCTTCAGCAGCGTGCTTGAAAATTGCCGACTTCAACGGCAACAGCAGCGCGATATGCGGTACAGGCTTTTCATTGCCGGGCGGCAGTGGTTCGGTGGTGGCGCAAGCAAAACCGCTCACGTATAGTGCGAGCAAGGCCGAAAGCCAGGTTAAGAACTGCTTGGAATATAAAGGGAGCACGCGTTGCATAACGGACATCCGCAGATATTGGAATCAGCATTATATGTAGTTGCCACCCCAATTGGTAATCTGCGTGACATTACCCTGCGCGCGCTGGACATACTGGCGGCGGCTGACGTGGTCGCGGCGGAGGACACGCGCAACACCGCACACCTGTTGACGCACCACGGCATCGGCGCGAACCGGCTGATGGCGGTTCACCAGCACAACGAACGCGGCGCGGCGGAAAAGGTCATCGCGCTGCTCAGGGTGGGGCAAAGTGTGGCGTTTGTCAGCGATGCGGGCACGCCCGCCGTCAGCGACCCCGGCGCGTTGCTGGTGCAGGCGGTACGGGCGGCGGGGTTGCGCGTCATCCCGATCCCCGGTGCGAATGCGGCGCTAGCGGCGTTGTCGGCGGCTGGCCTGGCCGAGCCGCATTTTCTGTTCTACGGATTCTTGCCCAACAAATCCGCCGCACGGCGCACTGCTCTGCAAGAGCTTTGCGGTCATCCCTACACCCTGGTGTTTTACGAAGCGCCGCACCGCATCCTCGAATGTGTTGCCGATTTATGCGCGATGCTGGGCGGAGACCGGCAGATCGTTCTGGCGCGCGAAATCACCAAGCTGTTCGAGACGATCCATACCTGTTCGTTGCGGGATGCCGAAGCGTGGTTGCTGTCGGACAGCAACCAACAGCGCGGCGAATTCGTCGTGCTGGTGTCCGGTGCGCCGCCACAAGCGGGTTTGTCGCTTGAAACCCTGAATACGTTATCCCTGCTGCTTGGCGAATTGCCGCTCAAACAAGCTGTGCAACTCGCCGCAAAAATTACTGGCGCTAACCGCAGCGAGCTGTATCAACGAGCATTGCAGATGAAAAAACAAGCTGAATGAAGTGGCAGCACTATGACTGCCAGAAAATGAAGCGAACCTAGCCCTGCTGCTTGACCAAGCTGACTGTCGAGTTAGGTTTCCTTCGGTTGCTTATGCGCCTTTTTCAAGCCGCCGATATTTTTGTTGAGTAAAGGTTTCGAGATTCTCAGGATAAGTGATTCAACATGCTTCGGAAAGTCGCTCCACTTGACAGCGCCAACATCATACGCAGAGATGTACTTGACGATCTCCATTCGGGTTTTTGGGGCGCTCTTTACACCCTTTGGAAAGGCTATATGGACTGTTCGATTGATTGCAGAGGAAATCTCGCCGAGTAGCTTTGTCGCCTTACCGAGATAAAGTAAATTTCCCATAGAATCATAGAACGCGTATACGCCCGGATCTTGCGCGTGATTGCCAAGGATCGATTTCAACTGTGTTAGCAGGGCTTTTTGGTTATCAAATTCTGCGAACTCGGCGATGACCTTAAACTCCGGTATGAACGCACACTGAATAAGGTATTCAATCGTATTCTTTTGCGGGTTGAGCTTCCCGGATAGCCAGCCTGCTATTTGGGCTTGCTTATAGCCTGATATCTCTGCCGCCTTTTTTGGATCGCTATCAAAGTATTCATCGATAATATATTGGAGAATTTCTGTTCGTGTTGTCATATTGTTCCTTTTATACATGAGGCAAGTATAGCCATGCCTTTACCGGTTTTTAGCTTGCCAAGACTGATGATGCCTAGAATAGTCTTTGTTATTTGACACAATAAGGGCTTCAGAAACTCTGCTCCCACGGAAGCTCCTTTCCGCTCAATAGATTTACAGACTATCTTGACCTTGATTCTCTAAGTTTAATCATCTGCTCCAGCATGCCCTTAGACTCTTCACCATTAGATTTGCCCAAATACGAGCATTCGATGACAGGTGCTGTTTTAGTTTCGCCCCCAACTGTGCGGTAATTGATATTTTTCACGTACTTGCCAATAACGCTTATGGTTGCACCGATACGCATACTATTGGGAGCGTGATTTATTGTCTTCTTGGTGAGCTTCAAGTAAACGTAACGAGGATTACGTCGCTCTTGAATCCCCATGAGTTCACTTTGAACTCTTATCAAGGAGTTCTCGTTCGCATCAATTCTGACATCGCCTTTGTAATCCTGGCTATCCGGTGTTAGCAAAGGATTGCCCGCAAGTGAAAACAAAGAGCCAGTATCATCCGAGGCTTTACCCTGAAATTCTTCGCCAGCTTCACCCTGAAATTTTCCGTCAACAAAGGAACCTACGTGTTTTCTTCCGTCCTGCTCCGTGAGAGTTCCCTTGCCGTGGAATTTTCCGGCAACCCAGTCACCTACGTATTTGCCGTTCGACCCCGTGAATGTTCCCTTGCCGTGGAATTTTCCGCCAACAAAGTCACCTACATACTTTTCTCCGCTCGGCGTCGTGAGCGTTCCCTTGCCGTGGAATTTTCCGGCAACCCAGTCACCTACGTATTTGACGTTCGACCCCGTGAATGTTCCCTTGCCGTGGAATTTTCCGGCAACCCAGTCGCCTACGAATTTGCCGTCCTGCTCCGTGAGTGTTCCCTTGCCGTGGAATTTTCCGACAACAAACATCCCTCTATATTCAGTTGCCCCATCAGTAACAGTAAACACGCCTTCTCCATGCGCCAAGCCATCCTTGCAACCGCCAGAATAGCTACTGTCAATGTCTTGATCTAACACTTTGCACATGGTTGTAGAGTTCTTTGAGCTTGCATCTGCCACCTTCTCAGCGGCAGGAACCTGCACCTCTTTGACCGTATTAGCCTTGGCTTGCTCCTTACTAGCTGTAGCTGTAACCACTATTGAGCCTGTGCCTGCGCATGCTGGCGTAGTGTTAAAACCACGAAACTTCGTTTTTCCCTTCCACTGAATATTCAACTGCCCTTCTTGTTGCGGGGTAATCTCAATAACCGCTTCATAGTTAGGCGAGGTAATTTCTTTCTCGATATTACCAATACCTGGAATTAAAATTTCCACATTGCATTTCGTAACATTTTTGTCCGTTTCAATCTTAAGTGTAAGCGGAGCTGTTACGCCAACTATCAGGGGTTCAGAAGGTGATTTAGCATGAGAGTTGCAAATTACCAGCAATGATCCCAATAAGAAAAGTATCCTTGATTTCATTTAAATTATCCTTGCAAATAGCAAATTACTTTTGCTGTGGAGGGGGCATGAATTTTGTGTAAACGAAATTCGTTAATGCTGCGGCAGGCTTATTTGATTTCGTCGGAGTTTGTGGCAGTTGGATGTACGCCTCCTCTGAAATGAATTAATGATCAGCGCGCGAAGAGTAGCAACTAAAAGTTACTATGGCAAACTATTTGTTTGTGTTTAGTTACTGCCAAGCTTGGTATTTTTCCAGTCATGGAACAAACCAGCGAACAGCAACGAATTGCCTTCAGTAAACGACTTACGCAAGAGCTAAAGCGTATTGGGCAGCCAATTGGCAGCCCGACACAGATTGCGCGCGTATTCAATAAAAACTATTCAGGTCAGCCGGTCACTGCGCAAACGGTTAGAAAATGGTTACTCTCGGAGGGGATGCCGACGCAACCAAAGTTATTGGCGCTTGCGGCTTGGTTGGGAGTCTCGGCGCAATGGCTACGCTACGGTTCGGGTGCGAAGGTTGAACCGGCGGAGCCGCTTTCCGTGCAGCAGACCGGCTTGTTGGTGTTGGGAAAAGAGTACGCCGGGTTGGCGCAATATGCAGGCATTGTTCCGTTGCTGGATAAGCTGGTGCGGCTCCCGCCCCGTGATATCCGCATCGTTGAGGGGATGGTGCAACTGATGTCTTCAGAAAATAGCGTGAAGTAGGACACGCCCCGCACAATCCTTTTCTCAATCAAATAGTGAAGTATCGTAGGGGCGCGATTCATCGCGCCCTGATCTGTTTCATGTATCCGCAAAAGGGCGCGATTCATCGCGCCCCTACCGGGTTGTTTGGTATTTGAAACAGATGGGAATCAGAACAAAATGCAGGTTATAAGTGTATTTTGAATTGAGCTCATGTTTGTATTACAATTTGCACCTTAAGATGACATGCGAGGTGTTTGATATGGGAACACTAACTTTGCGTTTACCGGAAAAACTGGATGCGCGCCTGAGCGAGTTTGCAAGACTGGAAGAAACCAGCCGTTCCGAGTTGGCGCGAACCGCGCTGGAAAAATTCCTGAGCGAAATGGAACGCGAAAAATTGCTGGCGGGGATAGTTGACGCAGCCCGTTTTTTAGCCACTAACGCCGATACGCGCGCCGCAAGCATGGCAATCGCCGAAGAGTTTGCGGTAGCGGATAGTGAGGCACTCGATATTTCCGAAGGCAGCAAGCACGGCGATCACGAACCTAAGCGGTGGTGGAGGTAATGCGGCGCGGGGAGGTCTGGTTGGCGAGACTTAACCCAAACACCGGGGCAGAAGCCGGGAAAGTGCGCCCGGTATTGATCCTGCTTGATGATGCGTTGCTGTCCACCGGTATGAGTCCGGTGTTGTGCATTCCGCTGACCAGCAAATTATTTAAAAATCTGGACAGCTTGCGTATTGAGATTACGCCTCGCGGACGCTTGCTTAAACCCTGTTACGCCATGCCTGAACAGGCGCGTGCGCTGGATCGTAACCGCCTTGGAGAAGGCCCGCTCGCCACATTGACGCTGAAAGAAATGGCACAGATCGAAAGGGTTTTTCTCGCCTGTTGCGGTATGGCTGATTTTCTTAAGCCGATTCATTGAAGATGCCTCTATAAATGCTCAGCTTCCTCAGTCACCGTAGTGAAAACGGCAAGCAATAATCACCAGATCAGCATCTGTTGCGCGATATGCCAAACGGTTCGCGTCATCTATACCCGACATTTAAGCGTGACATGGCACTAGCCTGCTGAAACAGGGTCGAACTCCTGTCGCCACCGTGCCACATCTCGACTCTACCCCGATCAAGTGTAGCGGCTGACTGTTGGAATAACATTTATGGATATGAATTTACCTGCCAAACCCACAGTGAAACGAGGCTTTTTGTTAGCGCTTGCAGCATTCCTGCTGCTTACTTCATGCAGCAGCGCCTCGACCAGAAGCGTCGTTTCCGCTGCCGTCAGCGGTAATCCAGAAGCGGCTGCGCGCGCGCTGCTCAAACGCAAGCAGCTTGACTATCTGCGCAATCCACTGCAACTTGCCAGTGATCTGAAAAATGTCCAGCGCGATTTCGAGCGGTTGATGGATGTGCTGCGCGGCAAAGCCGGCAAGAAATGGGGTAAAAAGGAAACGCGGCTTCCAGACCGTACTCACTATGTCAAATATACCCAAGGCTACCTGAGCCGTGCCATTGTGGATTTCGATCACGGTGAGATCACCGTTGAAACGCTGGATGAAAAAAAAACGGACAGCAGCCTGAAGGACGCCATCGTCACTACGTTGCTCACCCCCGACGACCCGCGTGCGGTCGACCTGTTTTCGGATAGTTCGATCAAACTGACTGGCGCACGCGCGCCCTATCTGCTGGGGCTGGTGCTTGATGACAAAGGGCGCGCCATCGCTACGCCGGAGCAGGCCGAACGCTTCGCTACAGGCATGATAAATCGTGCGCAAACTCGTAACGTAAGCACAGATGCGGGTAGCAAACAGGCTCGTTTCGTCAGGTTCAGTATGGTCAGTAATTTTTCTAACAAACAGGCGGAAAAATATCGCCCGCTAGTGGAGAAATTCGCCAAGGCATACGGCGTCAGCCCGAGCCTGATATTCGCCATCATGCGTACCGAGAGCAACTTCAACCCGTTTGCGGTCAGTGCGGCACCCGCTTATGGCCTGATGCAACTGGTACCCAGCAGCGGCGGGCGCGATGCTTACAAGCGCGCCAAAGGCTCGAATGAAATTCCCACCAAACAATACCTGTTCGATGCGGAAAACAACATCGAATTGGGTACGGCGTATTTAAACGTACTGGCTTTCAACGAGCTGGATGAAGTGGTTGACCCGGCATCGCGCGAGTACTGCGTCATTTCCGCCTACAACACCGGCCCGAGCAACGTGCTGCGCACTTTTTACGGGTCAGCCAAACGTCGTGACGCGGCGCTGGGTGAGATCAATAGAATGAGTGCGCCAGCTGTATACAACCATCTGCGCGAACGCTTGCCTTATGCCGAAACACGCCAATATCTGCAAAAGGTGGTGGGGTTCAGGAAGCAGTTTGTTTCGGTCAATTAAGCACCAGCCCCTAATTATGCAGAGCCGCTGAAAGCGTGAATTAGAGGGGAAACTCATATCTTTTCCCACAATGGTAGTTGCGTTCTGTCAGGTACTGTGCGCGTACTTGGAGAAAGGCTATGAAACGTTTTTATGCGTATCTATTTTATAGATACTTAAAGCGAAATTCATGTGGTAGCCGATAATATTGTTCAAGTGGTTTGTGCGTTAAACCCTGTTGAATATGGCAAGATGTATCGGGGGTGAGGCGATGGTTGCGGGTATGTTGTGTGGAGGTGTGCGCCCTTTTGGGTATGTGCAAAGCAGAGGTGGCGGATGTGTAGCTTCTTTGCAACTTTACGTTATGGTATTCGGGTCGCGCATTACTCTGGGGTAGGGTTGGAAGGCTTTAGGTTGTGCTTGATTCGGGCACGGGCTGGGGTGTGGTGACAGGTGTTGTTTTCGTTAACTTTCATTATCGTAAGGAGATTGAAATGGCAGTAATAAAGAAATCCAAACCGGCAGCCAAGAAGGCGGCAGCTAAACCGGCAGCTAAACCGGCAGCCAAGAAAGCGGTAGCTAAACCGGCAGCCAAGAAAGCGGTAGCTAAACCGGCAGCTAAACCGGCAGCCAAGAAAGCGGCAGCTAAACCGGCAGCCAAGAAAGCGGCAGCTAAA
>MGWP01000073.1:12169-23319 GCA_001801055.1 Gallionellales bacterium GWA2_55_18
AGCGGCAGCTAAACCGGCAGCCAAGAAAGCGGCAGCTAAACCGGCAGCCAAGAAGGCGGCAGCTAAACCGGCAGCCAAGAAAGCGGCAGCTAAACCGGCAGCCAAGAAGGCGGCAGCTAAACCAGCAGCTAAGCCAGCAGCACCTGCGGTAGCGAAACCGGTAGCCCCGGCTCCTTCCGCACCGGCACCTGTGCGTCCGGCTGCAACATGGCCTTTCCCTACACAAGGGATCGGCAAGCCGAACTAATTAGGGTTTTGGCTGTGGTGGCAGCCCCTGATGCCTCGGCAGTAAGGGGCTTTCCGCAGTAGACTGGCTGTTGGCACGCCAAGGTGTGCATGTCTTTTATCTCGTTAACGCAATGTTGACGCGGTTTTTTTGTTTTTGTTGCAACCATAATCGGTTGCAATTGTCCACTTCCCCTCTCAGACTTCAATTGCCCGATTTTGTGACTGCCGACATTGTGCGTTCCCATTCAAAATGGATCTTGTTTATGCTGCCGTTCTGGCTGGCAGCATGCGCGGTATCCCAGCCGATACAGTACAAAAATGTCGTTCAGCCGAAGGCGGTCTCAATTGAACCCGCACAGTCTGACAAGCCGATAGTGGCATTGGCACTGGGAAGCGGCGGAGAGAGAGGCTTCGCACATATTGGTGTGATCAAGGTTCTGGAGGCAAACGATATCAGCGTGGATATCGTGGTTGGTACCAGTTCAGGAAGCGTCGTGGGTGCGTTGTACGCAGGCGGCTATAAGAGCGATGAGCTGGAGCAGCTTGCGCTCAAACTTGACCAGGATCGACTCAACGATTTTGAGTTGTCCAAACGCGGCTACATACGCGGTGAGCAGTTGCAGGACTTTATCAACCGCGCATTGAAAAACCGCTCTATCGAACAACTCAACAAATCCTTTGTTGCAATTGCCACCCAACTCGGCAGCGGCAATGCCGTTGCGTTCAATCGGGGAAACACCGGCATGGCGGTTCGGGCCTCCAGCAGCATTCCCGGGGTATTCCATCCCGTCATGATCGATGGCGAGGAATATGTGGATGGTGACCTGAAGAAGCCGGTGCCGGTCAGTGTCGCGCGGGAGATGGGCGCGGACATTGTGATTGCCGTGGATATTTCGCAGCAGCCGAAGGATAATCCTGTGCCGCAAGACATCATCGACACGCTCAGCCAGAGCATACGCATCATGCGCCAGTCCATTCTGGCGCGCGAACTTGAAGCGGCGCAGATCGTGATACGCCCCGCTATCGGGAAAACACCGGAAATAGATATAGCCAACAAGCGGCTCCTGATCAAAAACGGCGAGGATGCGGCCATTGCAGCGCTGCCGCAGATACGCGAGTGGTTGCAGAAGATTGCCAATGAGAAAATGCTGGAGCGCGCCGAAAAACAGCGGTTGCCCAGAACCCGCTAGTTTTTTGCAATAACAGGCTGTAGAGTGTGGCGTATGCCGCTTCATGGTCGCATACCCGGTATTTCGCAGATTCCTCCGGTCAGATGACGCTGGAATCACCCCCAAGTAAACGATGAGCTACTATTGCGTCGAATTGCCCTACCAATCCGATGCCACGCGCTACTATGCCGCGTTGGCGGATTTGCCTTGGGCGGTGTGGCTGGACAGTGGCGGGATGGCGCGTTTCGACATTCTGACCGCCGCGCCGCAGCAAACGCTGGTGCTGGATGAAAAAACGGCATGCAACGATCCGTTTGCATTGCTGCGCACAGCGTTGGGTGAACAAGCCGCGCCTATAGCGGATGTGCCGTTCGCCGGCGGTGCACTGGGTTACTGGGGCTACGATCTGGCGCGTTGCATGATGGCCTTGCCGGACATCGCGCAGGAAACCGGGCGGTTGCCCGACATGGCTGTTGGTATCTACGATTGGGCGATAGTGCTGGATCACCGGCAGCGTACCGCGCGCCTGGTATCGCATCGGCGATTTGCCGGAACGGCGGATCTGTTGCCGCAAATATTGCTTCGCCTGCAAAACCAGATAACGCTCCCAATCGACACTTTTCGTGTGCATGGCCGGATTGTTTCCAATTTTACGCCTGCCGGTTATGCGTCCGCGTTTGCTTCAGTGCAGGATTATTTGCGGGCGGGCGATTGCTACCAGATCAATCTCGCGCAGCGCTTCAGCGCGAAGGCCGACGGTGATGCGTTCGGCGCATACCTTGCATTGCGCAGGTCAAGCCCTGCGCCATATTCCGCTTTTCTCAACTTGCCGCAAGGCAGGATATTGTGCAATTCGCCGGAACGCTTTGTCAGCGTGCAGAACGGCACGGTGAAAACCGAGCCTGTCAAGGGCACGCGCCCGCGCGGCAGCAACGCGCAACAAGACCGCTTGCTTGCCGATGAACTACGCAGCCATCCCAAGGACCGGGCGGAAAACCTGATGATCGTGGATTTATTGCGCAACGACCTGGGCAAGAATTGTGTGCCCGGTTCGGTGCGTGTACCGAAATTATTCGAGGTGGAAAGCTTTGCCAATGTGCATCATCTGGTCAGCATGGTGGAAGGCCAACTCGCAAGCGGGCACGACGCGCTGGATGTGCTGCGCGACTGTTTTCCGGGCGGCTCCGTTACGGGTGCCCCCAAGCTGCGCGCCATGCAGATCATCGAACAATTGGAACCTCACAGGCGTGGGGTATATTGCGGGGCCATTGGCTATGCCGGTTTCGACGGCAACATGGACAGCAATATCGCCATCCGCACGCTGGTGCATGATGACGATAAAATTCATTGCTGGGCTGGCGGCGGGATCGTGGCCGATTCCGATATGGCGGCGGAATATCAGGAGACGCTGGACAAGGCATCCGCCATGCTTGAGCTATTGCAGCACTATGGGGGATATTATGAATCATAATATCGAATGCTATCTGGCTGGCAGCCGCGCAAAACCCTGTGAATAAAACCCTATTTGAGTTATATTTTCCAGACATCGGGGGCGCTGTACCAGAACCCTTGTTGGCTGTTGCGCTTTATCGCGAATCTGCGCAACGGAATTTTCTTACCCAAGCGGAGTAACCATGGTACGTCAAGCTGTACAAGAGTCGGGCTGCATTGCAGTATCCTGTCAAAACTGCGGCCTTTATCAGCTTTGCCTGCCCATGGGGCTGGATAGTGCGGATACGGCGCTGCTGGATCGCTACGTTAGAAGAAAGCGTATGTTCAAGCGCGGCGAAGTGCTTTACCGTGCAGGCGAGAAATTCACTTTCGTCTTTGCTATCCGTAGCGGATCGATCAAAACCCATATTTCCACCGATGATGGCCGCCTGCAAATTACCGGCTTCCATGTTCCGGGCGAATTGCTCGGGTTGAACGCCATAGACGAAAAACGCTATAACGGCGAAGCAACAGCGCTGGAAACCACCTCAGTATGCGAAATCTCGGTGGATTGCTTCGAGGAACTGGCGCTGCAAATTCCGTCGGTGCATTACCAGATGCTCAGGATGATGAGCAAGGAGATCAGGCACAATCAGGGGTTGATGCTGCTGCTCGGGAAAAAAAATGCCGAAGAGCGGCTGGCGACCTATCTGCTGTCGCTGTCGCGGCGTTTCGCCATGCGCAACTACTCTCCTACCCAATTCAATTTAAGCATGTCGCGCGGCGACATCGGCAATTATCTGGGCATCGCCGAAGAAACCGTCAGCCGTATTTTTACCCGTTTTCAGGAAGAGGGAGTCGTTGCCATCGAACGCAGGCATATCATCCTGAATGATCTCGAACGCCTGAGCGCCCTTGCGCGCGAATCTTATTCCACTACTGCCCAAGTCATCCCGCTCCTGCGCAATCCGCATTCCCGCTGATTCTGTTCTTTAGCCGGGCGGGCAGAAACCAGAAATGGGAGATTGTCTTCGCGTAGGTCGGGCACGCTAAGCTTTGCCCAACCTGTGTGCTCCGACCGGATTTCGCAACGCCTCGCTGCACACACTCTACCCTTGCACCAGTATTTTTCTGCATTTTTCTGCATTTTTTTGCATATCGAACAGAAAGGTTGACGTGCGTCAGGGTTTTTTCTGGTTTTTAGGCAGAAAATGCAGCCAGTAAATCGAACACGCTGTGGCTCCGTTTACTTCCCTGCACGTTCTGACGTGCACCTGTGTTGGCCGTCTGTGGCGCCCCCCGTCGCAAACGGCCTTTTTTTGGACGCATATTGGCCTGTTTGGATAAATAAAGCACTTAAACTGGTTGATTGGATGTTCGGCATGAATTGACTTTCCTATTGGGAAAATGTGCACTACACTACGCGGAGATTAGTTGTTGCACTGCAAAGTTTAAGTCCGTTCTTCTGTTTATTACCCTGCGAAAGGAATGATCATGAAACTTGGCACTTTGACAGCAGCACTGATAGTTATTTCAATCTCGGCCTCATGGGCCGTGGCCAGCGAACCTATCCAGCCCATTCCTGCCGCGTCCGTCAAAAACAAGGCGATGGTGGAGTTGGGCAAGAAACTTTTCTTCGATACCAGGCTTTCCAAATCCGGCTTCATTTCCTGCAATTCCTGCCACAACCTGAGCCTGGGCGGCACGGACAATTTGCAAACATCCATCGGCGACCACTGGCAGCAAGGCCCGATCAACGCGCCTACCGTGCTGAACTCGAGTATGAATATCAAGCAGTTCTGGGATGGCCGCGCCAAGGATCTGAAAGAGCAGGCAGGCGGCCCCATCGCCAATCCGGGGGAAATGGCCTTCACCCACGAACTGGCTGTGGAGGTATTGCGTTCCATTCCGCAGTATCGCGCCGAATTCAAACAAGTATTCGGCTCGGATGATGTCAAGATCGGCATGGTGACCGATGCCATCGCCGCCTTTGAGGAAACCCTGGTTACCCCCGATTCCCGTTTCGACAAATGGCTGAAGGGTGACAAAAAAGCCCTGAGCAACACCGAGCTGGCCGGTTACAAGTTGTTCAAGGAAGCCGGTTGCGTAGCCTGCCACAACGGGACTGCCGTAGGCGGAGGATCGTTCCAGAAAATGGGTTTGCACGCGGACTATAAAACGGCCAGCAAAGCACAAGGGCGGATCGCGGTCACCAAGCAAGAATCGGATCGCATGAATTTCAAGGTACCGGTGTTGCGCAACGTCGAATTGACCTATCCCTACTTCCACGATGGCGCAGTCTGGACGCTGGAAGAGGCAGTAGAGACGATGGGAAGGCTGCAAGTTGGCCGCAATTTCAGCAAGGATGAAATCGGCAACATCGTTGCCTTCCTGAAGACGCTCACCGGCAAACAGCCTGATTTCAAGCTGCCGATTTTGCCACCATCTACGGACAAGACGCCGCGCCCCAAACCGTTTCAGTAACCGTAACCGACATGGGGATGCGAACCCGCATCCCCTATAGCAGTTCCATGCGCTTTTTATGAATGCAAGAAGGGATGCACTTTCCGTGTTGCGCTTGAACCAAGTGACGCATTGTTTTTAACCAGGCTCCGAGGAAGGGGAAAATTGTGGATGCAACTCAAACGACACCGGTGAAATACGATATGGAGGTGGTGCGATGGTTCACCATCGCGGCCGCCATCTACGCTGTGGTGGGTACGCTGATCGGCGTGTGGATCGCGGCGGAATTGGCGTGGCCGTTTTTGAACTTCGATATTTCCGAACTCACTTTTGGGCGGTTGCGCCCGCTGCATACCAACGCGGTGATTTTCGCGTTCGGCGGATGCGTGCTGATGGGAACCGGCTTCTACATGGTGCAGCGCACCGGCGCAACCCGGCTATGGAGCAACGGCCTGGCATGGTTCACCTTCTGGGGCTGGAACCTGATCATCGTATTGGCGGTGATCACGCTGCCTTTGGGGATGACGCAAGGCAAGGAATATGCCGAGTTGGCCTGGCCGATTGATATCCTGATCGCCATAGTCTGGCTGTCGTTCGGCCTGAACCACATCATGACCGTCGCGATCCGCAAGACATCGCATATCTATGTGTCCAACTGGTTCACCATGGGCATGATTGTGATGATTACTTACCTGCATGTCGTGAACAGCCTCGCCATTCCGGTTAGTCTGACTACGTCATACTCCATCTACGCCGGCGTGCAAGATGCCATGATCCAGTGGTGGTGGGGCCATAATGCGGTGGGCTTTTTCCTGACTGGCGGCTTCCTGGGAATCATGTATTACTTCGTGCCCAAGCAGGCCAATCGCCCGGTATTCTCCTATCGCCTGTCGGTGTTGCACTTCTGGGCGCTGACCTTCGGCTATGTATGGCTCGGCGCCCACCACCTGCAATACACCGCGTTGCCTGACTGGACCGGCTCGCTGGGTGCCGCTGTTTCCCTGGCAATGATCATCCCGTCCTGGGGGGGCGCGATGAACGGCATGATGACGCTGTCCGGCGCATGGGACAAGCTGCGCACCGACTACATCCTGCGCTTCCTGGTGGTTTCCCTGGCGTTCTATGCGATGTCCACTTTCGAAGGCCCGGTGATGTCGATCAAGACCGTGAATGCCTTGTCGCACTACACCGACTGGACGATTGGTCATGTGCACTCCGGCGCATTGGGCTGGGTAGCGATGGTTTCCTTTGGCGCGATGTACCACATGATCAAGAAACTGTACGGCGTCGAGAAGATGTACTCCGAGGAGCTGGTGAATGTGCACTTCTGGCTGGCAACGATCGGCACGGTGGTTTACATCGTGGCGATGTGGGTGTCCGGCATCATGCAGGGGCTGATGTGGCGCGACTACGACGAATACGGCACGCTGTCCTATACCTTTGTCGAGTCGGTATCCGCCATGCACCCGTACTACGCGATGCGCGCTATCGGCGGGCTGATCTTCAATCTGGGCGCGTGGATAGCCCTGTACAACATCATTATGACCGTGCGCCAGGCAAGTGCCGTGCGCAATGCCAACGCCGTTCCTGCCAACGCATAAGGGGTGAGAAATGTCCGATCACGACAAGATTTATTCGACCAGATTCCAGGATAAAGTCGAGCGCAGCACCGTCCTGATGTTTATAGTGACCGCTATTGTCCTTGCGGTTGGCGGCATCGTTGAAATCGTTCCGCTGTTCTATTTGCCGAATACCGCAATGAATAGCAAAGACGGCACTTTTAACCGCACTGTCCACAAAGATGGCAAAGGCAACGTGGTTTCGATGGACAAGATTGTCTGGAATCCGGCCACTTCCGCGCACAAGACGCTGGAAGACTGGCAACCCGGCGACGGCGTGCGTCCCTACAAGCCGCTGGAGCTGGCCGGACGCGCGATTTACATCCGCGAGGGCTGCTACCTGTGCCACTCGCAGATGATCCGCCCGTTCCGCGACGAGAAAGACCGCTACGGCCATTACTCGATTGCGGAAGAATCCATGTACGACCATACCTACCAATGGGGCTCCAAGCGTACCGGCCCGGATCTGGCGCGCGTCGGCGGCAAGTATTCGGATGAGTGGCACCGCCGCCACCTGAAATATCCGCGCGAAGTGGTGCCGGAGTCGGTCATGCCCAACTACTACTGGCTGGAAAAAATGCCGGTAAATGTGGCCGAGACCGTGCAAACCCTGAAGGTTATGACCATGATGCCGTTCAACCCGGTGTCTAAAACCATCTATACGGATGCCTACATCAACGATGCAAAAACGCAACTGGAGGGCAAGACCGACCTGGATGCATTGATTGCTTATTTGCAAGGCATGGGCAACCACATCAAGTTCGAGGAAGGCGTGAATTACCGTGACTAAACTGCTGGGATACCTGGGCATGGACGTTGCCGTCATGTCCGCAAACGACTGGATCGGAGTATGCCTTTCGCTGGTGGCATTCATCGGCATGGTGGCAGTTTATGTCATGGTATTCCGCCCGTCCAACAAGGACATGTTTGAGTCGCAGCGCGGCATGGCGCTGGACGACGAAGGCCATATCAATATGGGAGAAAAAAGATGAGCGAAAAACACGATGCACCGGGCATCCCAACGACCGGACATGTATGGGACGACGATCTGGCGGATCTCACCAACCCGCCGCCCAAGTGGTGGATGCTGGGCTTGGCTGCCAGCGCATTGTTCTGCGTGGTGTATTTCATCTACTACCCGTCCTTTCCCATTTCCAGCACAGGCAGCTTCACCAAAGGGATCGGCGGCTGGACTGCGATCAAGGAAATGGAGGCCGACAAGGGCGAAGTGGATGCGGTGCGCGGCAAATTTGAAACTAGGCTCAAAGGCCTGACACCGGCGGCTATTCTGGCAGACAGCGAACTAACCGAGTATGTAAAACGCTCCGGCAAGGTGTTGTTCGGCGACAACTGCGCTGCCTGCCACGGCCAAAACGGTATCGGCACACACGACAAGCAGGGTTTGTTTGCGCCTATCCTGAACGATGACGACTGGCTATACGGCGGCAAGATCGAAGAAATCCATGCATCCATCGAAAATGGCCGCCAGGGCATGATGATGGCGGGCAAAGACATGCTGTCCGCCACCGAGATCGATACCTTGGCCAACGCGGTCGCGAAAGGCCAGCCCAATGCAACACCATTGTTCGCCGAAAAAGGCTGCACGGGTTGTCACGGGCCGGACGGCAAGGGCATTCAGGCCATGGGCTCGGCTAACCTGACCGACAAGGTCTGGCGTTTTGATAGCTCCGTCGAGGGTATCAAATACACCATCAGTTACGGTGTGAATTCGGGCGACCCGAAAGCCCGTGTGGCAGTGATGCCGAACTTCAAGGAAGCCGGCAAACTGAGCGATGCAGAACTTAAAAAGCTGGCGGTATATGTGTACAAATTTGGCGGTGGTCAGGCCGATGCGCCTGCCGCTTCCAAAGCACCGGAAGCAGGAGTCGCCAAGTAATTCTACTTTTCAATCAATAGTGAAATATTGTAGGGGCGTGATTTATCGCGCCCTGATCTATTCATGTATCAGAAAAAGGGCGCGATAAATCACGCCCCTACCGACCTGCATGAAAAGGAGGAGGCTTGACTCTCCTCCTTTTTTATTCCGAAAACAAGATGGTATTGGGTCGGAACGGGATAAACAATGGTTACAATGTTCGTCTATTGATTTTGAAATAGCCTGTCAGCCGGGCTATCAGGCAGGCCAGGAGCGAGAGCGTGGATAAAGAAGCAGGACAAAAAGAAGCCGGTACCGTCACGGGAATCTACCATGAGCTCGAGCATTGGAATGTGAACATGGGCGACAAGACCGTTCATGCCAAACGCATGCCGGGTTTTTTCCGCACCATAAAGAATTACACCCAAGCGCTTTATCTGCTGTTCTTCCTTGTTCCCTATCTGCGCTGGAACGGCAAACAAGCCATCCTGTTCGACATCGAACATCGCCAGTTCAACTTTTTCAGCCTGACGGTGCTTCCGCAGGACATCTGGATGTTATCGCTGCTGCTGCTATTGCTGGCGATGGCCTTGTTTGCGGCGACCTCGGTGGCATCGCGCGTGTTCTGCGGATACTTCTGCTTCCAGACCGCATGGACCGACTGGTTTGTCTGGCTGGAAGACAAGATCGAAGGCGCCCCGCACGCGCGCCGCAAGCTGGATGCGGCACCCTGGAACCTGGAAAAAATCCGCAAAAAAGTTATTAAGCATCTCCTCTGGATGGCGATCGCGCTCTTTACCGGGATCAGTTTCTCCATCTGGTTCGTGGATGCTTACTGGTACTGGAGTACGCTGATCCGGCTCGAATTACCCATGGTCGGGTGGGTAACGCTGATCACATTTTTCTTTGGCACCTATATCATGGCCGGGCTGTTGCGGGAGCAGGTGTGCATGTGGATGTGCCCCTATGCCCGCATTCAGGGCGTGATGACGGATTCTCAAACGATATTGCCCGCTTATGACTATAAACGCGGCGAGCCGCGCGGCAAGCTGCAACGCAAGACCGATGCCGAAGGGGGCACGGCGCAAGGCGACTGCATCGATTGCTACCAATGCGTGCAGGTGTGCCCGACCGGCGTGGACATTCGCGACGGGCAGCAGTTGGGCTGCATCACCTGCGGCCTCTGCCTGGATGCCTGCGATTCCATCATGGACAAGGTCGCCAAGCCGCATGGCCTGATACGCTATGCCTCGCTGGATGAGCTGGAAGGCAAACCGGTCAAGAAGATGTACCAGCATCCGCGCACATGGGTGTACATCGGCATCATCCTGATGGCATTTGGCGGCATAGTTTACGGCCTGACGCATCTGGGCTCGATGACGCTGAACGTGATTTCGGAGCGCCAGCCATTGTTTGTCAGAATGAGCGACGGTTCGATCCAGAACAAATATGAATTCAAGGTGCTCAACAAAACCGGCCATGACCTCTTCGTGACAGTTACGGCGGAGGGCGGCGTGAAGGATCAAGTCATTCTCGGTGCCGAAAAACCATTGCTGACGCATCATGGCCGGGGCACTTCCTTTACCATCTTTGTCAGGGCACCCGGCGAAAATATCAAAAAGGAAGTGACGCCGATAGGGTTCCGCATCCAGAGCGTCGAAGACCCGTTGATCGCAGCGGAATACAAGACCAGATTCAACGGCCCCAAGCCGTGATCGCGCAGGAGCAAGTTGGCAATGATTTCACAGCACAGCAAAAAAGGTTTGCGCAATCCCTGGCTCCTCGGGATGATCGGGCTGATTGTATTGGTGCTGGGGGTGAACGGCGCATTCGTCTGGTTCGCCACGCACAGCCGCTCGACATTGGTGGACCGGGATTACAGCACCAAAGACCGCAAATCCAACGCTGCCGTGGTAAGCGACCTGCAGGAGCAGAAAGCGCTGGCGTGGAAGATCAGCGTCAACAAACCCAGGCGCATCGCCATGGGCTTGCCCGCAAAATACGAGATCAGCGTGGCGGATCGCGAAGGCATGCCGGTCAGTGGAACCATGGAAGTGGAAGCCTATCGCGCATCGGACGCAAGCAAGGACTTCACCACGGTTTTCAGGGAAGTGTCGCCGGGTAACTATCGGGGCGATATCAGCCTGCCGCTCAAGGGCTACTGGGAGTTACGCGTCCGTGTCAGGCGCGGCGGGGATGTGTTTGAGGCGGGAACCGACAGGCTCATGGCCGAGATCGCGCCATGACTGAAGGCAAACAATTCATCGGGAATGCGGTGGCGGGGCGGATTAACCTGGCCAGCAAAAACACTTTGGCTAACCGTGTGTCTCATTCCATACATGGACGCCCACTTTTGCCAAGCTT
>MGWP01000074.1 GCA_001801055.1 Gallionellales bacterium GWA2_55_18
TGGAGTTACCCCTACCGGGATACTCTCTCCCGGCGGGATTCATGATGCTGTTTGTTTTCTCGTGGCCAGCTACCACACTTTCATCCGGCACCTTATTGGGTGGGATTGAATATCAAGGTGAATCTCGCGCCCTCTTGGGAATTCCTGGCTTTAACAAACGGGAATCTGCGAAGGATGAAATGGTCATTATGCTACGCAGTTACTAACATGCATGACTGCCGAAATGCGTCCAAAAAGAATCGAATTCGACTATCTAGAAATTCTGATGAAACCACCAACCCGAACGTCCATATGAGACGGTCAATGTTGCGATTTGGGCATTGCCGGATTCACGCTGATCGACAAAGCTTAGGCAACTTTACATTGATCGTTTTAAACAACTTGATTTATCTCGACACTGATATGCATCAACTCTTCGCGAATGCTTAACTCGCGGATTACCAAAGCTGCATCAGCAGGATTTAGCTCAGGTAGTAAGTGTGTGGCGGTCTTACCTGAAATAGGTGCGACAGGTAATCGAACAAGAAGCAGCCTCCACGAATGGTCAGTATTTATGTCGCCATTCATAGCTTCCAGTAATTTTGAGCAACCGCATGCCGTTGAATACCACAATCAGGCTGGCCCCCATATCGGCAAAGACCGCCATCCAGAGCGTGGCTTTCCCGGCGAGGGCCAAAGCGAAGAATATCGCCTTGATGCCGATGGCCAGCGCGATGTTCTGTTGCAGCACGTGGGAAGTGTCGCGGCTCAGTTTGATGAAATGCGGCACCTTGCGCAGATCGTCATCCATCAGTGCGACATCGGCGGTCTCGATGGCGGTATCGGTTCCGGCAGCGCCCATGGCAAAGCCTATGGAGGACTTGGCCAGCGCAGGTGCATCGTTGATGCCGTCGCCCACCATGCCGACTTGGCCGTAACGTCCCAGCAACTCATCAATCACCGCCAGCTTGTCTTCCGGCAGCAGGTTGCCGCGCGCATCGTCTATGCCTACCTGGATGGCGATGGCGCTGGCCGTAGTCTGGTTATCGCCGGTCAACATCACCGATGCCACACCGAGAGCGTGAAGCTGGCGGATAGCCTCTGCGCTGTGCCCGCGCACCGTGTCGGCCACGCCGATAACGCACAGCGGTTCGGTTTCAGTCGCGAGTACCACCGCCGTCTTGCCTTCCTTTTCCAGACGGCCCAGTACTTCCTCGGCATGCAGGCCGCAGACGCCAAGGTCTTCATACAGCCGGTGGTTGCCCACGTAGTAAAGTTGCCCTTCGACAACCGCCTTGGCACCGAGCCCGGTGATAGATTCGAACGAAGCGGCCTGCAACAGCGGGCGTAATGTTGCCTCGCCGCCCTGCCAGGCCGATACGATGGCTGCAGCAATCGGATGCTCGGAATGCGCATCTACGCAGGCGGCAAGTTGCAGCAACTGGTCTTTTGGCAGATCAACCAGCGGAACCACATCGGTCACGACAGGCTTGCCGTGCGTGAGCGTGCCGGTCTTGTCCAGCGCCACGACTTTTATCAGGCGGCCATTCTCCAGATGCACGCCGCCCTTGACCAGTATGCCCTGCCTCGCCGCAGCGGCCAGGCCGCTCACTACCGTGACGGGCGTGGAAATCACCAGCGCGCAGGGACAAGCGATCACCAGCATGACCAGCGCCTTGTAGAACCACGGTTCAAACGCGGCACCGAATAGCAACGGCGGCACGGCTGCCACTAGGATTGCGAAGGCCACCACGGCAGGGGTGTAGTAGCGCGCGAACTGGTCAACGAAGCGTTGCGTCGGCGCGCGCTGGCCTTGCGCTTCCTGCACCGTGTGGATGATGCGATCCAGCGTGGTGTTGCCCTTGTTTGCGGTGACACGGAATTCCAGCATGCCGCGTTCATTCAGTGTTCCCGCGAACACCGGGTCTCCCGCCGCCTTCACCACGGGCATGCTTTCCCCGGTAATCGGCGCCTGATTTACCGAACTGCCGCCCGCCGTGACCACACCATCCAGCGGGATGCGTTCACCCGGTTTGACCCGCACGGTTTGGCCGACCTGCACATCGGCTGCGGCTATCTCGCGCCATTCGCCACTGACGAGTTGCACGGTGGCGATCTCAGGGGTCATGGCCATCAGCCCCTTGATTGCATTCTTGGCACGTTCCAATGAAAGCGTTTCGATCAATTCGGCCAACGCGAACAGGAAAATCACCACCGCCGCTTCCGGCCATTCGCCGATGGCAAGTGCGCCGATGACGGCGACGCTCATCAGGAAATTCATGTTGAGGGTGAAATTCTTGAGCGCGATCCAGCCCTTTTTCAGGGTGCCGAGGCCGCCGGTGGCAATGGACAGCAAGGCCAAGGCGATTACCGCAACCGATTGCTCGCTCGCCTCGCTCCAGGCAACGATTTCCGCAACGATGGCCGCAGTACCGGATACCGTCATCAGCGCCCAAGTCCGACGCGACA
This sequence comes from Gallionellales bacterium GWA2_55_18, assembly GCA_001801055.1. Classification (GTDB taxonomy): domain Bacteria; phylum Pseudomonadota; class Gammaproteobacteria; order Burkholderiales; family Gallionellaceae; genus Gallionella. Next base: position 2,449 of record MGWP01000074.1, read on the forward strand.
CCACCGGAGTTTCCACTTCGCAACTGGAGCAAAAATCCGGCTGGCATTGCGGCTCGGGGGCTGCCTCCATGCCTATCTCACGCAAGGCATCGCGGATGGATTGATCGTCGTCCAGCGTGTGCATCACCGTAAGACGACGGGTCATCAGGTTGAACGACAGTTCACAGATACCATGCACCGATCCGAGACGTTTGCGGATCAGCGCCTCCTCGGTCGGGCAGTCCATGTTGCGGATGACTAATACCAACTGTTTCATTGCCAGCTCTTCCGAGCCTACAGCGGTATGTTAAAAATCATTTTAATTGTCCAATTATTGGAATCTTTCATCCAGCCACGACCAATACCGATATTAATGTCGTGCCCGAAAATTTCGGTATCTGATGTCAGATAAGTTTCTTGGCTCAGGCTTTTCATCTGGTTAGTTGCGCCAAAATCGGAATAATGCTCAATGTTAAGCCAGGTTTTGTCTGTTGCCCTGCGGCCAACTTTGAATGCGGGAGAAAAGCCAGGCGTATGAGAGTTGCCGGATAATGCGAAACCTAAAATTGGGTTTGCCGTGAGATTCCAATCATCAGATTTGTATCCAAGAATAGGGCGAACTTCAAAGTTCCAGCGTTGTTCGCTAATACGTCTTGTACTGGGGCCTAGTTCACCATTGATGCCCCAATAAAATCCATGTTCCCGGTTGTCGCCGATATATTTCAGGCGCACCCTTGGCAATTCAGCATACCAATTATTGTTAGCATCCCGGATGGCAGGAAGATAAAGCCCGCCTTCCAGATTATTACTGAACCCATAGGCAAATTCTGGCGTCACCCTAAAATTATGGTGTGCCGGAATCTCTCCGTCGTAGGCAGGAGTTTTGACCCCGGAAGGAACATAATTCATGTGAATATCGACGTTAAGCTCGCCCTTTTTGTTGATGGCCTCATCGTAAACTTGAATTTCATCGGCGGACGCAGCCATTACTTCCGTGCTTGCAACCATTGCCAGTACAAATAAACATAATTTAATCTTTTTATTCCGCATAACAATCTCCCTAAAATGTAAAGCTACTCAAAACGTACCGGGAACGCAGTTCCGGCCTGATCTGTGCAAACGCCTGACGGTTTTGCGCCAGATTTCCAGATCAAGCGGCACGAGACTTCCTGCCCATCTGCTGATTTGGCAATCGTCTCGACGGAATGAGTTACATGATCTGTGTCGAGTCCGGAGAAAATCCGGTCCCAATGCTTCGGATTGACGCCGTAATAGCGTTTGCGCAGTTCCGCCAAATTTCTCTGTCTCTCGACAGTAAACCCATGAGACTCATAACGGCGGTTCGGCGCCTCCAGCACGAGGCGGTTGTCCTTCCCACGGTCATGAACCAGTTCGCCGCCAACAAACGGGGCTTCTCCTTCCTTGACCATTTGGTGAACATGGGCGGCGCAGCCGGTCAGCAGCAAAATGACCAGTATGCCAAAGTAAAATGTTTTCATTTCATTTCCTTTCATTATTGGAGGCCAGTAGTGCGGCAGCGTAAATTTTGAACAGTATCGAGCGCACGCCGGACGGCGTCGAACCGTAAGCATCAGTTTTATCAGTAATGATTGGCATGGTGTTCGTCCTCATCATTTCCTAACGGCCATAGTTGATGGGCATCCAGCAGCAAACGGTAGCGCGCCTCGTTGGCATCGAGTTGCGCGAGGGTTTCCGCCAACGAAGATTCAAGAGCGAAACGGTGTGCGGTGAGGCTGTCCGGCAGGCTGCTTTCGCCCAGGCTGTAAGCCTTGGCTACCAGTTCGGCATTGCTGCGGATGGCTAGTGCGGCCTCTTGCGCTAGTTGCCATGTGCTGTGGTTATTTACTGCCTGTGTATATGCTGCGTAGCTGTCGCCTTCCAGTCGGAGTTTGACAAAGGCTTCCTGATCGGCAGCGATAACGGCTTGCTGAATGGCGCCTTCCGCCGTCGCGCTGCGTTGTCCGAAAGAGAGCGGCATGCTGACATACACGCCGGTCACTTTTTCGCTGCCGCCCGATTCATTCGAATAACGCACCCCGACGGTAGGATCGGGCAACTGGTCGGCACGACTGCGCTGCGCCAGAAGTTGTTGTACGCGGCTCTGTTCCTGCACCATGCCGAGTTCGTGGTTGTGTTCGAGTATGCGCGACTTCCAGAATGCGAAATCATGCTCGACGGCTTGCGGTGTGGTGGGCGGTAGTTTGTCCGGCAACTGGATGGCGGGAAATTGCCGTCTCAAATCATTGTTCGCAAGTTGTGCGCGCAATTGGGCTTGATGCCATGACACGCCAGCTTGTGCGGCGGCGGCTTGCGCCTGGTTCAACTCCAGCTTGGGCGCATCGCCAGCCTTGACGCGCTTCTCGGCCATTTGCGCTTGCTGCTTGAGAATATCCACCTGCTGTTGCCACAGATAGGTCTGCGCCTGCTCGCGCTGCCATGCGAACCACAGTTGCAGCAGGGTGCGCGCGGCTTCATGGCGCGCGTTGCCGAGTGCGTACTCGGCGCGCGCGACACTGGCTGCACCGATGTCTTCATCAATGCCTACCTTGTTGTACAGGCGCAACGGACGTTCCAGCGCGACATCCCATTCCTTCAGGTTTTCTCCGGTGCTGGCGATATTGCGTTGCCCCGTGCCAGCGCGCAGGTTGAACTCGTAGCTGCCGCTGTTCCATTTGCGCTGATTGGCGAGTTCCATTTTCAGCTCGCTGGCAGCATTCAGCGCAGGCAAGTAGCTGTTCAGCGCGCTTTCCATTTGCGCTGGTGACGGCAAGTCGGGGGGGCTGATTTCTGCGGCAAAGACAAGATTGCCGAACAAGGCCAGAACTAACAGGCTGCATCCTGCTTTCAATTTGTTGCTTGATTCGCTCCGTTTCATGCCAGCCTCCCGAATTCAATCACTGGCGTGATCCAATAACTCATTTCCGGATTGTTTTCTTCGCGCTTGAGGTATGCCACCAGCGCGTGCGCATCGTCCAGATTCATTACGCTCTGGAGGGCGACGCGCTGCGAGCGTCCGCGTACCTGCTCGGTCTTGCTCGACAGGGTTTCTTGCCGGCTGCCACCCTCCATCTTGAGCATGGTGAAACCATGCACCCATTCTGGATGTTCCAGCAGGTGGTCCACCAGCCGTTCTTCCACTGCGTAGTGGCAGACCAGCGTCAAACAGCAATTCATTTCTTTCATTTGATTTTTCATTTGATCTCCTTGGCCCGTTCCAGGCCGAAACGGCGATAAAGAATGGGCAGCATGATGAGCGTCAATAACGTCGAGCTGATCAATCCGCCTATCACAACAATGGCGAGCGGTTTCTGGATTTCGGAACCTGGGCCGGTGGCAAACAACAGCGGCAACAGCCCGAAAGCGGTGATGCTGGCCGTCATCAGCACCGGGCGCAGGCGTCGCTTCGCGCCTTCAAACACGACTTGTGCAATGCCGATGCCCTCGGCGTGTAGCTGGTTGAAGTAGGACACCATCACTACGCCGTTGAGCACCGCAATTCCCAGCAGCGCGATGAAGCCGACCGAGGCGGGAACGGACATATATTCGCCGCTCGCCCACAAAGCCAGTACGCCGCCGATCAAGGCGAACGGGATGTTGGTCAGCACCAAGACGGCTTGCCGCACCGAACCGAAAGTGGCGAACAGCAACATGAAAATCATGCCGAGCGCGACCGGAATGACGATGGTGAGCCGTGCCGCCGCGCGTTGCTGGTTCTCGAATTCTCCGCCCCAGGTCAGGCGATAACCTTCCGGCAGTTTGATTTGCGCGGTGACGGCGGTCTTGGCTTCCTCGACGAAACCCACCAGATCGCGCTCGTGCACATTGCTTCGCACCACTACCATGCGTTGGCCGTTTTCCCGATCCACTTTGACCGGGCCATCAACGCGTTCCAGCTTGGCGACCGCCGACAGCGGCACGCTTTGCCCGTTTGGTAAGGGCAGGGTGAGTGCGGCAAACAGTGCGGGGGATCGCTGGATGTCGCTTGCGCCACGCATAATCAGCGGAGTGCGTCGCCCATCTTCAATCACGATCCCGAGTTGCTGCCCTTCGATCTGGCTGCGCAGGATGTTGCCGATGTCGTCCACGTTCAACCCCAAACGACCGGCGGCGAGGCGGTCTATTGCCACGCGGTAATACTGCACACCGCTATTCTCCGTGGTGTACACATCCTGGCTGCCTTTGATCTCTTTCAGCACCTTGACCATTTGCTCGGCGGTTTCGTTGAGCTTGTTCAAGTCCGTACCGAAAATCTTGATCGCCACATCACCTCGCGCGCCGGTCAGCATTTCCGAAACGCGCATGGCAATGGGCTGGCTGAAGCTGTAAGAAATACCCGGAAGTTGCTCCAGCACCTCGCGCAGCTCGTTTATTAGTAATTCCTTGTTTGGCTTACGCCATTCTTTCATCGGCTTCAGCACCAGAAATGAGTCGGTCTGGTTAAGTCCCATCGGATCCAGGCCAATCTCATCGGAACCGGCGCGCGCCACGATATTTTGGACTTCCGGCACATGTTTCATGATGGCCTGTTGAATTTTCAAGTCGAGCGCCGCCGTTTGAACCAGGCTGACGGAGGGTAATTTTTCTATGCCGACGATGATGTCTCCCTCGTCCATTTCCGGCATGAAGGTCTTGCCGATCTGGGTGTACACCACGCCGGTGATGACCAGCATGACCAGCGCACCGATGATAACCACGCGCTCTTTGTTCAAGGCGCGTTGCAGCAGCGGCGTGTAAATACCCATCGCCTTGCGCACCAACCACGGCTCCTGGTGGCTGACCCGCTTGAGCAGAAAGGAAGCGAGCATCGGCACTACGGTCAGCGACAGCAGCAGCGATGCGGCCAGCGCAAACACAATGGTCAATGCGACCGGAATGAATAATTTGCCTTCCAAACCTTGCAAGGTGAGCAGCGGCAGAAACACGATGATGATGATGGCGACCCCGGCGGCAACGGGTGTGATGACTTCTTTCACCGCGCGGGAAACGACATGCAGATGCGACAGCTTGTTGATATTTTTGTCTTGCGCAAGATGCGACTCGATGTTTTCCACTACCACCACCGCCGCGTCCACCAACATGCCGATGGCGATGGCTAGCCCGCCCAGACTCATCAGGTTGGCGGACATGCCAAACTGCTGCATGAGAATGAAAGTGCACAGCATTGCGAGCGGCAAGGTGATCGCCACCACAATGGCTCCGCGCAGATTGCCGAGGAACAGCACCAGCAGAATGATGACCAGCACGATGGCTTCGGTGATGGCTGTGGAGACGGTTCCGACCGCGCGTTCCACCAGGTTGCCGCGATCATAAAACACCTTGGTGGTGATGCCTTGCGGCAGCGTGGGCGTGAGTTCCTGCAATTTTGCTTTCACACTGGCGACGATCTTTTGCGCATTTGCGCCGCGCAGACCGACCACTATTCCTTCCACTGCTTCGCCTTGCCCGTCCTTGGTCACGACACCAAGACGAGTCAGGCTGCCGATGCGCACTTGTGCGACATCGCTAACGCGAATCGGGCTTCCATCACGACTGGCGACGACGATGTTGCGCACATCTTGTAGATTGTTGATGTTGCCTTCGGTGCGCACCAGCAGCGCTTCATCACCATCGCTGAGACTTCCTGCACCATCGTTATGGTTGTTGGCTTGTATGGCTTGTTGCAGCATGGCAAAAGAAATGCCGTGCGCGGCGAGGGCGTGGTGATCAGGCACCACTTCAAAAGTGCGCACCAAACCGCCTATGGTATTGACCTCTGCCACGCCGGGCAGTGTGCGCAAGACAGGCCGTATCACCCAATCCAGAATCGTGCGACGCTCCTGCAGGGAAAAGTTTTCGCCTTCCACGGTGAACATGAACATATCACCCAGCGGCGTGGTGATTGGCGCGAGTCCGCCGGTGACATTGCCTGGCAAGTCACGCTGCGCGTTATTCAGCCGTTCCGCGACTTGCTGGCGTGCCCAGTAGATGTCGGTGCCCTCACTAAAATTGATGGTGATGTCGGCGATCGCATACTTTGAGGTGGAGCGCAGAATGTCTTGTCGAGGGATGCCGAGCATCTCCAGTTCGATAGGGGCGACGATGCGCGCCTCGACTTCCTCCGGCGTCATGCCCGGAGCCTTCATGATGATCTTGACCTGCGTCGGGGAAACATCGGGAAACGCGTCAATCGGCAAGTCGCGGTACGACGCGATGCCCACACCGATCAGCAGCAGCGTTAACGCCGCTACCAGCATTCGTTGTGTCAGGGCGAATTCAACCAGTTTGGTCAACATTATTCACCCCCGCCGATGCCCATCAGGCTGGATTTGAGCGTGGAGACGCCGCGTACCGCGATTTTCTCATCGCCCTTGAGTTCGCCGCTGATCACGCTGTTTTGTGCGCCCTCATTCAGCACGTTGATGGTTTGCGCGCGAAAACCTTCGGCGGTTGCCACAAACACCACTGTTCTGCCCGCGATGCGCGAAATCGCGCTGTTGGGAATTTCCCACTGCGCACCGCCGTTCGCGCTGATACTGATACTGGCTTCGACAAACTGACCGGGGCGCAGATTTTCTGTGCCTTGCTGGATCATGGCACGCAACAAAATAGTCTGATTGGTGCCGGACAGGCTGCGCCCAATCGCGGTGAGCCTGCCGCTTGCCGCATAAGCGGGGACAGTAACCGCCGCGCCAATCTTCAGATCGCGGGTGTAGGCCAGCGGAGCCTGAATCTCCAGGGTGAGCGGATCGAGCTTGGCAATCGTGAACATCGGCACGGCAGCGTCGAGACGTTGCCCCGTGCTGGCAGACTTTTCCAGCACCGCGCCATCAATCGGTGCGGTCAGGGTAAGCAGGCTGCTTACGCTGTTGCTGGATTGCAGTTGTGCAATCGCAGCCTCGGACATTCCGGCAAGACGCAACATCTGCTTGCGCTCGGACAATGCCGCCCCAGCTTCGAGCGCCGCCCCCTTGGTGGCGAGGAAGCGGCTCTCTGCGATGATGCCATCTTTCCATAACGCTTCATCGCGGGCGAGATTCTGCTGAGCGAGCTGGCTTTGCACACCGGCCTGCAACAAACCACGCTGCGCTTCCACCAATGCCGGGCTTTGCAGCCGCGCTATCGGCTGGCCTTTCCTGACGCTGTCGCCCACGCCAACCAGGGTTTGTTCGACCATGGCCGGAAACGGGGTGCTGATGACAAACAATTGGTTGTGAGGAATGACCACCTGCGCGGGCAGTCCGGATACTACACCGGATTGTTTGGCGGGCAGCGCAGCAGTGACGACGCCGAGGGCTTGGACTTGTTTGGCGTTAAGCGCCAGTTCATCGGATGGGCCTGATGTATCAGATGCTAGGGCATTTTGCGAAAAGCACAAGGCCGGCAGCAAATAGAAAAATATCGCTTTCATATGGAACTCCAGATGCTGCGCAGGGCAGCACCGCAAATTGAAATCGGACTGAAACTGACAAGAACGGCATGGCGGCCTGCAATGCGATCACAGCCCTCTTGAGGCAATCAACAAGTTGCTTTTCAGAGGAACCATACTTTGCTCGCGCAAAGCATGGCCGACAGCATTACAAATGCCAGAGGTTTTTTAGGAGATGCGTCTGGGTGGCCTGAAAAGGCCGTCCGGGGAAGATGGCTGAATAGCCAAGAACTGCTGAACAGAATATTCGTTTGAGAATTCAGGCGTCGCGGAAACCGACTGGCCGAGCAATCCCATAAAATGCCCGACGGCGTGACACCAGTGATTGCATATGTGTTGATGTGAAACGGTTTGGGGAGCTTCATGTCCGGTTGAAGTGTGCTCAGCTTCTACAATCAGGCTGCGCTGCTCATCGAACCACACATCGGCCACAGCATCTTTGTTAAACGTCCAGCCACCCATGTTGATCACCAAGGTGAACAACATGAATTGAACAATTCGCCGAGCTGCGCGCGTAACTACCATGGTTAGTTGATTAACTTTAGTCTTCGAGTAAAACGTGGTGCATTTAACCCTGCCGTAACTCCAATGTCAATTCCGAGTGCGAGATGAATGCGGATACCCGCACCGCCTGACGCGGTGTCAATTCTAGCTTGTGGTGGCGAAACATGCATATTTTCGGTGGTTGGTTTTGAGCATATATTTCATCTTTCCATATAGCATGTGCAGTTCCATACACATGCATATGAGAAGCCCCGGAACAAGTCCGGGGCCATGAGTATTACGATTTTTGTGAAACGTGCCTCCAGAAAAAACAGGAACCCGCACCACTTCTGGCATGGGTTCCCGAGCAGATTAAAGAAAATTCCAATCAGGCGACTTCGGCTTCCGCTTCCATCGCACCGGCGTTACCCTTGTCGAGATCGAGCGCTGCATTGATCTCGCGTTGGCGCACCAGCAACTGCGTGAGCCTTTCTTCCTTTTCGAAAGGCTTGCCCAGCTCCGAGAGTATGTCGGCCTGACGCTTTTCTGTCCGGGCCATCTCATTGCAGGCTTCTGCCAGTCGTCCTTCCAGGCTGTTGGCCACGTTCTCGATCACCCTGACCATCCCTTGCGGGCTGTCTGAATGGTGAGCCATGTAGCCACGTCGCCCTTTCAGGATGAAGCAAGGGCCATCATCGGCTGTTGTCGGGATGGTCACTTCGAGATCGAAGCCAGCAAACTGCCCAACCGTCACTTCTCCCGGCGAGGATGTCCAGTTCCCGAACTTCCGGGTTCTGGCCTTGGCCTCTATGTAGCACCGGTGAAGCACCTCTCCAGCCGCTGACCGTTCGATGTAGCATTTTCCGTCAATCACCATGCTGAAGCGGTTACCCCGCACATCCGCGCGATCCGCAATGTCGGCTTCTACCGATCCGACCCGCTCCCGGATCTTCTCGATTCTGCCGGGCAGGGTCGCCGACTCCCGCTGGTTCGCCCATCGCTGATTGTCCCATTGGGATTTGAGCAATGAAAGCTTTGCGACTTCGGCATCTATACCCGCCTTTTCCATCACCAGCGGATTACCCGATGCCAACGCTTTCACCTCGGCATAGGACAGCGCAGCCAACTCCACGTCCTCCGCACTGCGCATTCCAGTATCCCCGCGCATAACCTGGGCAATGAAGCGCGCCTTGGTTTCGAGGGTCTGCCAGATGTAGGCATCGAACGAGGCCTCTGTGACATAGCGGATGATCCGCACCTCTTCGTTCAGGTTTCCCTGCCGAATAATGCGTCCCTCCCGCTGCTCGACATCCGATGGCCGCCAAGGAGCGTCCAGATGGTGCAACGCCGCCAGACGGGTCTGGATGTTGGTGCCGACGCCCATCTTCAAGGTGCTGCCGAGGAGGATGCGAATCCGCCCTTCCCTCACCGACTTGAACAACTCTGCCTTGGCGGCATCGCTGTCGTAATCGTGAATGAAGGCAATCTCCGTTCCCGGAACACCCATTTCGACGAGCTTTGCGCGAATGACGTGATAGACACTGAACCGTCCATCGTCAGTCGGTGTGCTGAGGTCGCAAAACACGGCCTGAGT
>MGWP01000075.1:0-12850 GCA_001801055.1 Gallionellales bacterium GWA2_55_18
AATGTGCCGCGCACACCTGCGCCTACTATATTCAATGACCCTACGTTCAATGCGCCCGCGTTGCTCAACGTGCCGCCCGTCATGCTCAACGTGCCAAAATCCCCCGCGCCATTTAATGTAAACGTCGTGCCCGCTGCCAGATTTATCACTCCAGTATTAACACCCGCAATGTAAGCGGATGTCATCGTGCCGCCATTCAAGTCAACGGTCGTCGTACCGAGAGTGGTCGCGCCCAGCCGGGTGATCAAGTCCAGATTGAGCGATCCACCCACGCCCGTGGCGCTGATCGCGCTGTTGAGATAGATGTTGTTGTCTGCCTGCAAGATCAGCGTTGTGGCTGACGTACCCGTTTGAGTGATGGGCGCGCTGACGGTGATGTTGCCTGCTTCGGCAAGCCCACCCGTGGTAGTGATAGTGACGCTGGTGCCTGCGTTCAATGCTGCCTGAATGGTGGTGTTGGTGATGGTCGAACCAGTCAGCGACGGTGTCCAGATACCGCCAGAATATGCGCCACCCGCATCGGCTGTAGCTGCGATGGTGACGTTGATCGGGTCGAGCAACCAGCTTCCAGTCAGACCATTCATTGCGGAGGCATCTATCTTGATGCCCGCGACATCGAGGTAGTGACCGGAGGTTTCGATGAGGCCGCCGTTGCCGCCATTCGCGCCGCCTCTGGCGGAGAGGTTGCCGTAGGCGCGAGTGGTGTTGTCGGCCCAGATGATTAGTTTGCCGCCGTTGCCTGCCTCCTCTCCCCAACCCTCTCCCGCGAGGGGAGAGGGGGTAAGGTTGCCGCCATCGGCGCTGAGAGTTGCGGTGGGGGCGACATAGGTGATTTGGGCGTTTTGTACGTTGGGATTTTTGCCTTGGTAGTCGCCGCCGATGAGAATGGTGCCGCCGTTTTGGGTGCCGTTGGCGGTGACGGTTGCGCCGTCCATGATGCCGACTTGGTTGCCTAGGATTTGGATGGTGCCGCCGTTGCCGACAGATTGCACCCCATCCCCACCCCCGCCCTCCCCTTGAAGGGGAGGGAGTGTTGTTGAGGCAGAGGGGAGTGCGGTGGAATTGGCGCTAACTGTGCCGGATATTTCTACGCGCTGGCTGGCTTTGAACACGATCTTGCCGCCTTGCATCGTGGCGCTGTTGGCATTGACCGTGCCGCTGTTTTTGACCACCGCGCCGAACAGGCCGAGGCTGCCGGATGAGGCGACGAGCTGGCCGACGTTGGTGGCGTCACCCGCCGGGGCGGTGATGTTGACACGCAGGTTGGGGTCGTTGCTGTTGACCAGTTCGACGCTGTGCCCTGCGGTTAATAATATTTCGCCATTCGGTGCGTTGATGATGCCGGTGTTTTCTACGTTGGGGGCGATGAGGTATATCTGCCCGCCGGTTTCGGCGGTTATGCTACCGGCATTGCTTACCCCCACCCCAGCCCCTCCCCCGGTGGGAGAGGGGTTCGTGAAGCGGTAGCGCCCGGCGAGGAAGTCGGCGTTGCTGATGTTGAGCGTGGAGGCGACCATGCCCGCGACGTTGACGGTGGCGTTTGCGCCGAACACGATGCCGCTGGGATTGACGAGGAACACGCGCCCGTTGGATTGCAGGCTGCCGAGGATGTTGCTGGGGTTGTTGGCGATGACACGGTTGAGTACGGCGGAAGATGCGCTCTGCTGGGCGAAGCGGGTGATTTCGTTGGCGCCGATGGAGAAGTTTTGCCAGTTGATGATGGCGTTGGGGGTGTTGGTGACGGTGAGGGTTTTGCCGCTGGTGGCGAAGCTGGCCTGGCCGCTGACGACGGCGGCGCCGATTGGGTTGGCTTGGGCGGTGTGGGCAGCGAAAGCCAGTAACAATGAAGCGCAAACGGGTTTTAGGCGAAACTGTTTTGCTCTCACACTGGCCTCATAAAACCGCTAAAATTCAGCGGGGGGGTAATTTAAAACCGGATGAATTGAAACAAAAGTACATGTAGGGTAAGCACGATACAAGGGTGCCCATACACCATGGTACACAGAGCGCACCCTACGGGTGCGACATATTAACTTTTTGGATACCAGAATATATATGAAATCGGGGAAAAAACATATATGCCGAAATATATAGATATTTCGCCCAGTTATTAGGCCTGATCACAATCGCGACTATGCCTGGCGGTCTATGTTCAACCTTTCGAACTACGCCCAGTTTTTTATCCGCATATCCCCCGACAAGTGAAATCTCTTTGCGGTATTGGATAATCTAGATAATTCGTAATAAATCAAAAGGGTTGTGGTGCATTGTTGCAAAATACTTTAATATTCGTGGCGCAACTTGCCCGATAATGGGTATCAGGGGGTGGCAATGAAGAAGTGGTCGTTCTGGAAAAAAGACTGGTTCGTCGGTTTGCTGGTCGCATTGATATTCCTTTTCGGTGCAAACAGCGACCTGATGCAGAGCTTGGAGCGCAAGGCATATGATCTTGGGGTGCTGGCTTCGTCACGCACGCCGAGCGACAAGATCGCGGTGATCGCGATTGATGAACAGAGTATCGCCAATATGGGGTCTTGGCCGTGGCCACGCGAGATTCACGCCAAGATGGTGGATATCCTGGCGGGCGGGCATGCCAAGGTGATTGGGCATACCGCCTTTTTCTTTGAGCCGCAGGTTGATGCCGGGCTGGGCTATATTCACAAGATCGCCGGTTTGCTCGGCAAGTCTTATCTGCTGGAATCTGACGGATCGGGAAATGCCATCCCGGAAAACCTTGTTGCCATGGCAGCTCCGGCAAGCGCGGTAAGCCAGACCGTTCCGGAAAATATAATTGTCACTGCCAACCCGGCGGAATTGCCCCAGCTTGATGCATTGCTGCTGGAGGCTGCAAAAAATCTCGATAACGACAAAAAACTCAGCGAAAGCATGACCAAAGCAAACGATGTGTTGCTGGCGATGTTTTTTAATCTGGGCGACCCGCAAGGCAAGCCGGATAAACCTTTACCGGACTATGTGCTGCGCAACAATCTCATCAACGTGAAAGATACCAGCGGCTCCGGCATGCTACCGCTGTCTTCGCGTAGCGTGTTGTCGCCGATTCCGGCGTTGGGCAGCAAAGCTCTGTCCATCGGGCATCTGAACAGTTTTCCGGATGTGGACGGTGTGGTGCGCACCGAGCCTCTCGTGGTTGGCTACTACGACCAATATTACCCGTCGCTGTCGTTGCTGCTGGCAGCCAGGAGCCTCAATCTCGAACCCAAGGATATACACGTCAACCTGGGCGAAAGTGTGCAAATGGGCAATCAAAAAATTGCTACCGACCAAGCCGTGAAAATGCATACCTATTTTTACAAGGATAGCGATGGGCATCCGGCTTTCCCGGTAGACTCTTTCTACGATGTGTTTACCGGCAAAATCCCGGCAGAAAAATATCGCGACAAAATCGTGCTGATCGGCGGATCAGCCGCCGGTGTTGGTACACTGCAAGTGACACCAATATCGACCGGTATGGCTCCTGCTGTGATCTTGGCTCATTCGATTTCCAGCATCCTCCAGGGCGATTTCCTCATTACGCCAAGCTGGGCGACGATGGCGCAAATAGGCGTGTTCATGCTGGTCGCGCTTTATTTGATTTTATTGTTGCCGCGCTTGAATGCGGCCATCGGCGCGGCGGTAACAGCTGCATTGTTTGCGGTGTTGCTGGTGACGCATTTCGTGTTGATGACAACGCAAGCCTTGTGGTTGCAGCTGATGCTGCCCGCCACGCTGTTGCTGGTGGGGCATTTATTGCTGACCACCAAGCGTTTTCTGATGACCGAAAAAGGCAAGCTCAAGTCCGATGCGGCTTCGGCGGAAAGCAACCGTTTGCTGGGGCTTGCGTTTCAGGGGCAGGGGCAACTGGACATGGCCTTTGACAAGTTTCGCAATGTGCGGCGCGACGACAGCCTGATGGAGGTGCTCTACAACCTCGGCCTGGACTTCGAGCGCAAGCGCCAGTTCAACAAGGCAGAGTCGGTATTCAAATACATGGCGGAATACAACCCCAAATTCCGCGATCTGGAAGCGCGCTTGGCGCAGTCCAAGGCAATGTCGGAAACGGTGATACTCGGCGGTTCGTCCGGGAAGAGCAACGCCAGCACCATGGTGCTGGGCAAGGAGGGCATCTCCAAACCGATGTTGGGCCGCTACCAAATCGAGAAAGAGCTCGGCAAGGGCGCAATGGGCGTGGTGTATTACGGTAAAGATCCCAAGATCGGCCGGGTGGTGGCAATTAAAACCATGGCGCTGTCGCAGGAGTTTGAAGCCGACGAATTGCAGGAGGTAAAAGAACGTTTCTTCCGCGAGGCCGAAACGGCGGGTCGTTTGAATCACCCGAACATCGTGTCGATTTACGATGCGGGCGAAGAGCATGACCTGGCCTACATCGCGATGGAATTCCTCAAGGGCAAGGATCTGGTTCCTTACACCAAACCCGAAAACCTGCTGCCGTTGCCCAAGGTGATGAGCATCGTCGCGCGCGTCGCCGACGCGCTGGATTATGCGCATAAACAAAATGTGGTACACCGCGACATCAAGCCCGCCAATATCATGTATGACCCTGAGACGGATACGCCCAAAGTGACCGACTTCGGCATCGCGCGCATTACCGACTCGAGCAAAACCAAAACCGGCATGGTATTGGGCACGCCATCGTATATGTCGCCGGAACAGTTGGCCGGCAAAAAGATTGGCGGCGAATCAGACCTGTTCTCGCTGGGCGTGAGTTTGTATCAACTGGCTTGTGGTAAGCTCCCGTTCGCGGGTGACTCGATGGCGCAGTTGATGTACCGTATCGCGAATGAAGCGCATACCGACATTTTGAGCGTCAAGGCAGATTTGCCGCCGTGTTTGGCGGTGATCGTCAACAAGTCGCTGGCCAAGAAGAGTGAAGACCGTTATGCCAATGGTGCTGAGATGGCCGACGCGTTGCGTAAATGCGCCGCCAGCCTGGGGGGGAAGCCATGAAAGTAGAAGACGCTTTGGAAATAGTCAGCCAAACCAATCCCGGCATGGTGCGTTCGCACAACGAGGATAGCGTGGCATGCGAGGCCGCTTGCGGCTTGGTGGTGTTGGCGGACGGCATGGGTGGTTACAATGCGGGCGAAGTCGCTAGCGGTATCGCCGTTTCGGTAACGGCGATGGAAATTGCCCATCGCTTAAAGAACACCAGCCCGGTTGAGCGTGATGAAACAACCGGGGAGGAGTTGGGCGTATTGTTGTTGCGCGACAACATCCAAAAAGCCAACGCTTCGATCTTCCATGCCGCGCAAAGCCAGCCGCAATATACGGGGATGGGGACGACCATTGTTGCCGGGCTGTTTTACGACAACCGCGTGGCTGTCGGGCATGTGGGCGATTCGCGCATGTACCGGCTGCGCGACGAAGTGCTGGAAAGCATTACCCGCGACCATTCGCTGCTCCAGGAGCAGATTGATAGCGGGATCATCAGCATCGAGGATGCCCGCCATTCCAAGAATAAGAATCTGGTGACGCGCGCGGTCGGGATCGATGCAGAAGTAATGGCTGAGATTCATGTGTATGACGTGCAGGTGGGCGACATTTACCTGCTCTGCTCAGACGGTTTGAACGATATGATCGAGGACGAAGACATCTGCGCCACGCTGTACGCGATGCAGGGGAATTTGCCGCTTGCCGCAGAGCAATTGATCCAGATGGCGAACGACAATGGCGGGCGCGATAATGTCTCGGTGATTCTGGTAAAGATAAAAAGCGAGTTTGCCGCGCCACGCGGCTGGTTCGCAAAGGTGATCGACTGGTTTAATAAATAATTGGCTTGAAAATCTAGTTAGCATGTGGGAAGGGGCAAGACTATGGCGGCAAAACTGATACTCAGCGTGGACGGGGTAGTAATCAACGAACACCCCATCAATAAAGAGCGCATGACCATCGGACGCAAAGCGCACAATGACATCATCCTGGATAATCTGGCGGTGAGCGGCGAGCATGCGGCGATCGTTACCATACTGAATGATTCATTTCTCGAGGATTTGGATAGCACCAATGGCCTGGAGGTGAACGGTGTGGTTGTCAAGAAGCATTTTATGCAACCCAATGACGTTATCAGCATCGGCAAGTACCAGATTAAGTACATCAACGATCAAGCCAACCAAACCAACCCTGCCGATTTTGAAAAAACCATGGTGTTGCGCGCGCCGGTAAAACAGGTTGCCACAACAGCAACGGAGGCAGTTGAAAAAACCGGTAAATTCGGTATACCCTCTACTGCTGAAACCGCGCAAGTTGCCGTTCCGGCGAATGCTGCAACGGCACCTACCACACCATCTGCACCTGCTTCGTCGGCAGCCTCTGCGCAGGCAACGGCTTCTGCACTGCAAACGGCAACAGTGCAAATTCTAACTGGGCCTAATGCCGGCAAAGAACTTGAACTGGTGAAAAATCTGACCACCCTGGGTAAACCGGGCGTACAGGTGGCGGTATTGACCCGTCGCCCGCACGGCTACTTCATCACCCATGTCGAGGGCGCTGTCTTTCCATCGGTAAACGGCCAAGTTTTGACTGACAAACCGCATCAGATGAACGATCACGATGTGATCGAACTGGCCGGAGTAAAAATGGAATTCTACTTCAAGGGGTAACAGATGATAGAAGACAGGGGACAGAAGACAGAAGCGTCGTCGCGGCTGCACCGCGAACTTGATATAACGTGCCGCACAGCGGCACACAACAATCTGTCCTCTGCCCTCTGTCTTCTGCCCTCTGTTTAGGAAGCTGTATGAAGAAACATTCACTTTTAATCGGGATTGGCCTACTGATAGTTTTATTTTTTGTCGGCAATGCAGCACATATTTACCGGCTGCATTTTGTCGATCAGTTGTCCGCCATTCTCTACGACTACCGTTTACGCCTGACCATGCCGAAAATGGTGGACGACCGCATCGTCATTCTCGATATCGACGAAAAAAGCCTCAAGGAAGAAGGCCGCTGGCCGTGGAGCCGCGACCGGCTAGGCCTGTTGATGGACAAATTGTTCGACAAGTACGGTGTCGCGGTGGTGGGCTTCGACGTGGTATTCGCCGAAAAGGATGAGAGTTCGGGGCTTAAGGTGCTGCAGAAGCTCGGGAAAGACCAGCTTAAGGACGATGCAAAATATCAAGCTACACTCGAACAGATTCGCCCGCAACTCGAATACGACAACCTGTTTGCCGGGAAGATCAAGAATCGGAATGTGGTGCTGGGATACTACCTGACCGATAAAAAAGGCAGCATCTCCGGGATGCTCCCGGAACCGGCGTTCCCGACCGGTTGGTTCAAGGATCGCCCGATAACCTTTACGGCTTTTAACGGCTATGGGGCCAATCTGCCCGAACTGCAAAAGGCCGCAGCCAGGGCGGGGCATTTCAATCCGGCAGTGGATCCGGACGGCATGGTGCGGCGCGTGCCGATGCTGGCCGAATACGGCGGCGCATATTACGAATCCTTATCGCTTGCAATGGTGCGCACCCTGTTCGGATCCACAGAATTGCTACCCGGCTTTGCCGAAGGCAACACCAGCGGATACGCCGGCCTGGAATGGCTAGAACTAGATTCGCCAATCGGCCCATTAAAAATACCGGTGGATAACGATGTAACCACACTTGTGCCGTTCCGAGGCAATGCGGGCAGTTTCAAATATATTTCCATCGCCGATGTGTTGCATGACCGCGTTGACTTGGCACAACTGAAAGACAAAATTGTGCTGGTCGGCACGACTGCACCCGGACTACTGGATCTGCGCGCCACACCAGTGTCGGAAGTCTACCCGGGAGTGGAAGTCCACGCCAACATGATTTCCGGTATTCTCGACCAGAATTTAAAAGAGCGACCCGCCTATATGGTGGGCGCAGAAGTGATCTGGCTGCTGCTGATCGGCATCGCGTTAAGTTTTATATTGCCGCAGCTCGGCCCGGCCAAGGCGATGCTGGTTATAGCATCCATTATCGCCATCAATATGGGACTGAGTATAGCCAGTTGGCAATACGCCAATATTTTGATGCCGGTGGCCAACAGCCTGGTGATGATTGCGCTGATGTTCGCCGTGGATATGTCTTACGGCTACTTCGTCGAATCGCGCACCAAGCGCCAGATCACCGGCTTGTTCGGGCAATATGTGCCGAGCGAACTGGTGGATGAGATGAGCAAGAACCCCGGCAGCGTTTCGATGGAGGGCGAGAGCCGCGAAATGACTATCCTGTTCTCGGATGTGCGCAGTTTTACCACTATTTCCGAGGGGTTGGACGCCAAGGAATTAACGCTGTTGATGAATGAATTCCTGACGCCGTTGTCGCGCATCGTTTACAAACATCGCGGCACCATCGACAAGTATATGGGCGACTGTATCATGGCTTTTTGGGGTGCCCCCCTGCCGGATGCGGCACATGCGCGCAACGCCATAACAGCCGGACTCGAAATGCTGGCGACTTTAAAAACCTTGCAGCCGCATTTCAAGGAACGCGGCTGGCCGGAGATACATATCGGCGTGGGCATCAATACCGGGCGCGTCAGCGTCGGCAACATGGGTTCCGAGGTGCGCGTCGCCTACACGGTAATGGGCGACGATGTGAATCTGGCATCGCGCCTGGAAGGCATTACCAAACAATACGGTGTGGGCATCGTGGTCGGTGAGAACACAAAAAATATCGTACCAGACTTTATTTACCGCGAACTCGACCAAGTGCGGGTAAAGGGCAAGGATAAGCCCGTGGCGATTTACGAACCGATCGGCCTGGCGAGCGAAGTGGACAAGGCACTACAGGATGAGATCAAGCTGTTCCACGAGTTTCGCCGCCTGTATATCAAACAGAATTGGGATCTGGCGGAAGTGCAACTGTTGAACCTGCAACGCATGTCGCCGGAAACCGCGTTATATGGCATTTATGCCGAACGCATCGCCTATTTCCGCAATAATCCGCCACCAGCGGATTGGGACGGCGTATTTGTGTTCCAGACGAAATAAGTGGGGAGTGGGGAGTGGGGAGTGGGGAGTGGGGAGTGGGGAGTGGGGAGTGGCACACAGTGCCGCCCCACTTTCCACTTGCTACTGTGAGGCACGAAGTGCCGTTCCACTTCCTACTTGCCACTCCCCAGAATACAAGGTGACAAAACAATGAAGCTCAAAGTATTAGGATGCAGCGGTGGGATCGGTGGGAATCTGCGCACCACTTCGTTTTTGCTCGACCGCGATATTTTGATCGATGCAGGCACCGGGGTTGGGGAGCTTAGCCTGACCGAATTGGTGGCAATCGAACATATTTTTATCACGCATTCCCATCTCGATCACATCGCCTGCATCCCGTTATTGCTGGATAGCGTCGGATTCATGCGGGATCGTCCGCTGACAATTTATGCGATCGAGGAAACGCTGGAAATTCTCAAGCAGCATATTTTCAACTGGAAAATCTGGCCGGATTTCAGTGTGATCCCGAATGTGCAGCGACCGATCATGCGCTATCAGCCTATCAAAATGGGTGAAACCATCGCTCTTAATGGGCGCAAAATAACCGTTATCCCGGCCAATCATACTGTCCCCGCAGTCGGGTACCACCTGGATAGCGGCAATGCGAGCCTGGTATTCAGCGGCGACACCACGACAAACGATGCGCTATGGCAAGTAGTTAACCAGATTGAAAACTTGCGTTACCTCATTATCGAGACGGCCTTTCCGGATAGTGAAAAAGATCTGGCGATGCTTTCCAAACACCTCTGCCCCAGCCTGCTGGGCGAAGAATTGGCCAAGTTCAAACGTGATGCGGAAGTTTTTATCACCCATCTCAAGCCGGGTGAAATCGAGTTGACCATGCAGGAAATCGAGAATCTTGCAGGCAGGTTGCGCCCCGCAATGCTGCTGAACAATCAAGAGTTCGATCTTTAGGAGCTAGCGATGGCTTGCGCACCGAACAGAAGAATATTGATCGGATTGAAACCGGCTTTCGCTTGTTTAGGTGCCGCATACCCCGATGCGCGGCATCCGCCGGTAATATTGCCACTAAAACCCGGGTATTTTTTATCCTGCGCCGACCAGAGCGGAAGTTACGCAACAGGTCGGCACGGCCAAACAGCATCTGTATGAGCACCATCATGCCTAATAATACCGATGAAATGAGCATCAAGCTTGAGCTCACCAAGAGCCTCAACCATGTCATCAATAAGATACATGCCACCGCCAACATCGATGAAATCATGCTGGATGTCAGCAAGGACATCTGCGCGATGTTCAATGCGGACCGGCTAACCATCTATGTGGTGAGCGAAGATGGCACTTCGCTTATTTCCAAGGTCAAGACCGGCCTGAACTCATTCAAAGACCTCAAGCTGCCGATCGCCGAACAAAGTGTCGCCGGCTATGCGGCAATGCACAAAAAACTGCTCAACATCAAGGATGTCTATGACCAGCAGGAACTGACTGTCTATAGCTCGCATCTGCGCTTTTTGCAGGAAGTTGACAAGCGCACCGGCTACCGCACCAAGCAGATGCTGGTCGCACCGATTCTGGATGCCGAAAATGCCAGTTTGGTCGGTGTCATTCAGGTCATCAACAACAAAGCCGGAATCCCGTTTTCGCAGATAGTCGAAGAGGCCGTGCATGAGTTGACGCAAACCATGGCGGTAGCGTTGCGCCAGCGGCAACAAATCAAACCCATCAAAACCAAATATGACTATCTGGTTGCCGATGCGGTGCTGTCTGCGGCAGAATTCGAATTGGCGGCGCGCACCGCACGGCGCAAGGGCGTCGATATCGAAGAAGTGCTGATCGACGAGTTTCAAGTCAGCATACCGGCTCTGGGCAAGGCGCTGTCCACTTTCTTCGGGGTTCCTTACGAGCCTTACAAGGCAGACCGCATCAAACCGGCCGACCTGCTGAAAAACCTGAAGCGCGAATACGTCGAAAGCGGCCTCTGGGTGCCCATTGAGGAAGCACAGGAGGGGTTGTCGATCTTGACCACCGATCCGGAACGTATCCAGGCCTCGCGGGTAGTCAATAATATTTTCCCCAAGCACCGGCTGGTCTATAAAGTCTGCCCGCAGCGCGAATTCATCCAGACCCTGAATCTGTTCTATGGCGGAGGCGCATCCGCCGATGGCGGCGGTATGCTCGCAGGCGATGAATCGTCGATGGACGATCTGCTGTCCAGCCTGGGGGACGATGAAGAAAGCGCAACAGTCAGCCAGGACGATGTCAGCGCCGCCGCCGATAACGAACTGGTCAAACTGGTCAACAAGGTCATCGTGGATGCTTACCGGATGGGCGCCTCGGATATACATATCGAACCGGGGCCGGGCAAGGCCAAGACACAGATTCGCGTGCGCAAAGACGGCTCGCTGTTGAACTACATCGAAATCCCGTCCACCTACCGCAACGCATTGGTAACGCGCCTCAAGATCATGTGCGACCTGGATATTTCCGAAAAGCGCAAGCCGCAGGACGGCAAGATCAAGTTCAAAAAATATGGCCCGCTGGATATCGAGTTGCGTGTCGCGACTATCCCGTCGCAGGGCGGCGTCGAAGATGTGGTGATGCGTATTCTCGCTTCCGGCGAACCGTTGCCGTTGGAGAAAATGGGTTTCTCGGCACGCAATAACGAGCTGATCAAGGCGACGGTGAGCAAGCCATATGGTTTGTTTTTCGTATGCGGTCCGACCGGCTCCGGCAAAACGACCACGCTGCACTCCATTCTCAAATTCATCAACAAGCCCGACACCAAGATATGGACGGCGGAAGACCCGGTGGAAATTACCCAAAAGGGTTTGCGCCAGGTACAGATCAACAAAAAGGCCGGGCTGGATTTCGCCACTATCATGCGCGCCTTTTTGCGCGCCGACCCGGACGTGATTATGGTCGGCGAAATGCGTGACAAGGAAACTGTGTCGATCGGCATCGAGGCCTCGCTGACCGGCCATCTGGTGTTTGCCACCCTGCACACCAACAGCGCGCCGGAATCCATCAACCGCTTGCTGGACATGGGCATGGATCCGTTTAACTTTGCCGACGCGCTGCTGGGTATCCTGGCGCAGCGCCTGGGCAAACGCCTGTGCGGTGACTGCAAAAAGCCGCATATCGCAACCCCTGACGAGATCAAGGCGATGCTCGCCGAGTACAGCGGCGAGTTGATGAATACGGCGACCTGGAAAAAAGATACCGCTGCTGCTACCAAGGCTCTGCATGCCGAGTGGGTCAAGCTGTTCGCCGACGACAAGGGGCAATTTACGCTTTATACGCCGGTCGGCTGCGACAAGTGCTCCGGCACCGGCTACCGGGGGCGGGTGGGGCTGCACGAACTGCTGATTGGAACCGATGCGGTCAAGAAAGGCATTCAGGAGCACGCGCGCGTTTCCGAGCTGCTGGCTCTCTGCCTCGAAGACGGCATGCATACCCTGAAGCAGGATGGCATGGAAAAGGTGCTGCAAGGAATTACCGATATGCACCAGATACGCGCAGTTTGCATCAAGTAATAGTGATTAACGGCTGGCGGGGTAGTGTGGGCAATTTCCTGTGCCCACCCTACCGTATTACCGACTAAATGGAGCTAACCAATGAACTCTACAGATAACATGCTGCATCGCCTCAAAGAGCTGAATGAAATTGGCATCGCGCTGTCACAACAGCGCAATATCAACAGCCTGCTTGAAACGATTCTGGTGGCAGCCAAACGCATTACTAATGCCGACGCCGGTACGCTCTACCTGCACGACTCGACACAACGGGTGCTGCGTTTCGAGATATTGCGCAACGACAAACTGAATACGGCGATGGGTGGAACCAGCGGCGTGGCGATCACCTTTCCCGCAATCCGGCTTTACGATGATGCTGGCAACCCAAATCACAACAACGTAG
>MGWP01000075.1:12980-22667 GCA_001801055.1 Gallionellales bacterium GWA2_55_18
GCCATCGCGCTCAGCAACCGCCGCCTCATCGCACAACTGGAAGAGCTGTTCGAATCTTTTGTCAAGATGATCAATACCGCAATCGACGATAAATCTCCTTATACCAGCGGTCATTGCACACGCGTACCGGTACTGACCATGATGCTGGCCGAGGCGGTCAATCAAACAAATATCGGCCCGCTCAAGGACTTTACGCTGACCGACAAAGACCGGCGCGAATTAAAACTTGCAGGGTTATTGCATGACTGCGGCAAAATCACCACACCGGTGCATGTGGTGGACAAGGCGACCAAACTGGAAACCATTTTTGACCGTATCCATCTGGTGGATGCAAAACTTGAAATCCTCAAACGCGATGCCGAAATCGCCATGCTGCGCGAAATAGCCGAGGCGCAGAGCGATGTGGGGCGCAGCGAAACCGCCAGCAAAACCTATGCGGGGCGCATCGCGCAACTCGATCAGGATCGCGAATTTTTGCGCCACTGCAATGTCGGCGGCGAAGCCATGTCGGAAGAAGCACAGCAGCGTTTGCTCCAGATCGCCACCTATCAATGGCGCGATGCCGAAGGCAATATGTGCAATTTCCTCAGCGAAAACGAATTGGAAAATCTCTCCATCCGCGCCGGCACATTAACGGCAGCCGAGCGTGGGGTCATCAATCATCATATCGACATCACCATCAAGATGCTGGATTCCCTGCCGTGGCCGGCACAACTCAAGAATGTCACCGAATATGCGGGCGGGCATCACGAACGCATGGACGGCAAGGGTTATCCGCGCGGCCTCACCCGCGAACAGATGTCGGTGCAGGCGCGCATGATGGGCATCGCCGATATCTTCGAGGCGCTGACCGCCAAGGACAGACCGTACAAAAAAGGCAAGACACTGACCGAATCGCTTACTATTCTCGGTAAATTCAAGCTCGGCGGGCATATCGACCCGGACCTATTCGACGTATTCATTCGCGAGAAAGTCTATCTCGACTATGGCAAGCAATTCCTCTCGCCCGAACAGATAGACGAGGTGGATTTGAGCAAGATACCGGGAGTCAACCTTGGTGCCTGATTTCATTTGCCCTGTTTTTCACACCCATTTTCGATTGACCCGGTCGCAATGCTCCGGCTACCATCGCGAGAATTTAAACTTGTTGGAGTCGCGCCCGTGCCATTGATTCGACTGATTTTTTCTGCGTTTATCGCCGCAGGTATCCTTTCTTCTGTCACGTTCGCGCATGCGGAAGAGCATCTCGCGCTCGGCGCATCTTTACCCGACCCGGCGACGGCTCCTCTGGTGCTCTCGACTGCGCGCAATATCCAATTGGTTATTGTTTCAGACAATGACCTGCTCGCGCAGAACCTTTGGGAGCGCATCCGCAACGGTTTTGCCATGCGCGACCTGGACAGCCCCCTGATTGCCAAACATGAAAAATGGTATATCAGCCACCCCGATTACGTGGCGCGCATGACCGACCGCGCACGCCGCTATCTTTACTACATCACCGCCGAAGTGGAACGGCGCGGCATGCCCGGCGAAATCGCGCTGTTGCCGATGATAGAAAGCGCCTTCAACCCCGGCGCGTATTCAACCAGCCGCGCCTCAGGCATCTGGCAATTCATTCCGTCCACCGGAAAAAATTTCGGGATGCAGCAAAACTGGTGGTACGACGGTCGCCGCGACGTTATCAGCGCGACCACCGGCGCGCTCGACTATCTGCAAAAATTGCATGACATGTTCGGCGATTGGGAACTGGCGCTGGCTGCCTACAACTGGGGCGAGGGCGCGGTGCAGCGCGCGCAGGAACGCAACCGCAAACGCGGTTTGCCGGTGAATTACACCAGCCTGAAACTACCCGATGAAACGCGCAACTATGTGCCGAAATTGCTGGCCGTCAAAAACATCATCGCGAACCCGGCCAGTTTCGGTATGGTGTTGCAGGACATTCCCAACGAACCTTACTTTGCGGCTGTCGCCACCGCCAAACACATCGACGTAAAACTGGCCGCGCAGTTGGCCGATATCCCGATGGAAGAATTCATGGCGCTCAACCCGGGCCACAACCGCCCGGTAATTTTGCAAGGTAACAGCGACCTGATTCTGCTGCCGGTCAATGCCGTTGAGACGTTCCGTACCAATCTGGAAGACTATGACAAACCGCTGGTCAGCTGGCAAGCCTACCAACCGAAAAAAGGCGAGCGGCTCGACCATCTCGCCCCGCGCTTCGGCCTTTCCGTGGAAAAACTCAAATCGGTAAATGGGCTGTCGGGCCGAGCCAATGCGAGTACCGGGCAAACGCTGCTGGTGCCTGTCAACGGCGAGGAAAACGCCACCGAAAGCGAATTCGAAGTATTCAACATGCATCTGGCGCCCACCAGCGATGGCGGCACCCGCACCATCAAGCACATTGTGCGAAAAGGTGAATCGCTGGCGAGCGTGGCACGCCGCTACCACGTCAGCATTGCCAGCCTGCAAAGCTCGAACAGCAAGTTGAAGCAACCCAAATTGGGCCAGACCATTGTTGTCGTGCAGACAATATCCCGCAAACATTCCAGCCGTTTGGCCAAATCCGGCAACCGCCCGCACCAAACGGCGCGACGCAGCACGTCTAAGAGCCAAGTCCTGAATAAGACACAAAAACGAATAAATATCGTTTACAACAACAGTCCTTGAGAAAACCCAGGTAACAGAATAAGGGCGCGATAAATCGCACCCTTACGTTCCGACGCCCATAATTAAGTTATACCAATTCTATTTTGAAATAATAATAATCGCGTAGGTGCGTTTCACGCACCAGCGCAAATGGTGCGTGGAACGCACCCTACGAAATAGCAACGAAATAGCACTTTCAATTTAGAAACGGAATGAGGTAAACCCCCAGCTCTGCCGGGGGACTCCAAAAGTTTGACTTGTGCAGCGGTCATGCGAATTTGGCGATGATTGCTGTAGCTCCCTCCCTTTCAAGGGGAGGGCTGGGGCGGGGATGGGTTTGGGTGGTGGAGTAGATGTACAAAATGCATCCCCATCCCAACCTTCTCGCTGAAGGGTAAGGGGAATCCCCAGCCGCCTTGGGCGGCTCATGGTTTTATCAGCCCCTTTGAGGGTCTCACCCAATAAGCCCCCCGGCTTTGCCGGGGGTAATTTAACTACGCTAGGGTTCGCTTGCTGGTTCTGTATTGTTTTCCCGCCCCTTGCGCCGATAATCCAACCACCATGCCAGCAGCGGCAACATCAAAATGCCGCCGGGCATGACCAGCGGGATCAGGTATGGGCTCAGGTTGGACAAAGCACGCAAGTCGCGCTGCAACATCGCACGCTCTTCCGCGCTCCATTGCCCGCCATTGCGGCGCTTCATCAAAATGGGGATCAAGCCTCGCACTTGCGAAAGTTCATTACGGATATACACGCGTTGGCTCTCATGCAACGAGCGCACCCTTGCCCATTTTCGTTGCAATGGTGTAGCAATTTTCCTGCCGGGTAGTTGTGTCATTCGCCTGAGTGAAACTCGTTATCTGTCTTGCTATGGTCGCCTATATCAACGGACGCCCGGTTTTGAAAACAGCACACGACTATACAACCGGCGCATACAGCCCACATCCCCTGAAGCCGAAGCAACCTCAATTGCGCAAATGAGAGACCATTTTTGCAGAAAAAGACCTGGCGGATTTATATAATCGCCACATCCGCCACCCGGTCGTTACCATGCCTGATATACCGCGCCGACGCACCACAAGAATGGCAACCGCGACGGCAACCAGCGCCGGATTGGAACGCAGGAACCGCCCGACGACCAGACCTTTATCGGCAAACGCCAACGGCGTTTGCCAACGCATTGCGGTCGCGGCTACCTGCTCGCGTTGCGCCGCGATTCTTGCCAGAAGTTCGCCGCGCCGCTGCATCACCACCAGCATTTGCTTATTCATGGCTGGCACCAAGCTGCTCCCTGTCCTTGGCCAATTCGGCCAGGCTAGCGGAAAATAATCCGGATTTTTCCTGCGCCTTGCCGCGCAACAACACCGCAGCCAGAGAGCCTAACGCGAAAAAAATAACGGCCAGCGCACCGAGTACCGCAAGACGGTGGTCATCCCAGAACAGCACCACGATAAAAACGGTAAGCAACAACAAGCCCATGCCGAAACAGAACAACGCGAGCAATGCAAAAAGGAGCATCTGCGTCAGGCGCAAACGCTCCTCTTGCAACTCGTTCGCCAGCAGCTCGAGCCGCGTTGAAACAATGGAAGCCAGCGTCGCGGCGAACCGCTTGACCGACCCAAACAGGCCTGAACCTGCTTCCGGCATCGCTAGCGGCCGCGCGAGATCAACATGCCCACGATCAGACCCGCTCCGGCAGCGATGCCGACCGCCTTCCATGGGTTTTCATGCACATACTCGTCGGTCACCCTTGCCGCCTGCTTGGTTTTCACGACGACATTTTCCTGCGCGATAGCAAGGCGTTCCTTGGCGGTGGCAAGGCTATCCTGAATCCGCTCGCGCGCTGCTGCCACTTTCTCGCCTGCCTGACTGGCCGTCGCGCGCAACAATTCCTCGGCATCCGACACCACCACGCGCAAATCCTGCATTAATTTTTCTTTGCTGACTTCGCCTTCCACGCTGGTTAATCCGTTACTCATAATTCGCTCCTTAGTAAACGATAGAAAAAAACTGCAAGTTGATGCCTCGCGATTGTACTACAACTGCCAATATATCCATGCCCCCCGATAATTCCGAATCAGCCATTCCGGCCAAGACTGCAACCCGGTTCTCCAAAAAATCCCGCATGGCGGGCATGACCAATTCCGGGGTATGCCAAGCTTCGCGGCATTTTCCAGCACTAGGCAAGATGTCTCCCGGATAATATTTGCATATTAATGCATGCTCCCGTTGAAGGTTTGTGCCATTATTCACGCTTCATATCCAAATTCCGGCGCGGGGTATGAAACCCGCAGGAACACCCCTAAGCCGGACGAGCCGTAACCAAAATGTAGGTCTGGCTCCGCCCGGCATGGCGGACAAAATACACCCTACGAATGTTATTTAATGCATTGATAATAAAGCATATAATTATTATTGTTTTTGATGCCTATGAACAATTTTCAGTTACTGCAAAACTCCCTCCCCTTGAAGGGGGAGGAGCGCCCACGCTACCTTGCCTGAGAATAATTCAGAGGCATATTATTCTTTGACATCATTTAACTGGTAAGTGACCAAACACTGGAGCTATTTTTAGAAGCATCCTTTAAATCAATCTCATCATGAGGTGATGCTAATGCTTGAGCCAGACAGCACAGAACACAAACGAAAAGATACCCGCGAAACAATCCTTACCAAGGCAAAAGTCATGGTCGATGGGGATTGGCACAACTGCAGGGTACTGAATATTTCTACCGGGGGTGCCAAATTGCAAATAGACCGGCGCATTGAGCATGGAACACCAGTCTCCCTGCAAATCGGCGAATTCGGCCAGTTCGGCGCGACCATAGCATGGCAGCAGGATACAGAAATTGGGGTGAAATTTACCCATGATGCACTGGAAATGGCTGCTGTGATAATGGGGCTGGCTTCGTACGGATAAGGCCGCCAACCTGCACACCTGCCCTGCACAGAATCGCGCAGTAGATTTATCCTAGAAAAAGCAGTTGTCCACGAAAGCCACGAAAGACACGAAAAAATTCAAAGGACTTCATGCCGCCAATGAACACCCAATGGGTGAATCACAAAGTCAATGCAACTTATTGTTTTATTTCGTGCCTTTCGTGTTTTTCGTGGATGAATCGCCGGTTTATGCACTACGAAAACAAATAACAATGCACAACATGCGTGGCTGAGCAACCTGTCGCAGGCGGATAACCGGCACGGCACCGGTCGCTGGCATGCGCGCAGCGCGGCGCGAAATGGCAGCCTGGCGGCGGATTGGCCGGTGACGGCATATCGCCCTCCAGCCTGATGCGTTCCCGGCCCTCGCCATCGATGCGCGGCACGGCGGACAGCAAGGCTTGAGTGTAAGGATGTTTGGGCGAACGCAGCACCTCCGCCGCCGTGCCGCGCTCGACGATGCGTCCGAGATACATCACGTACACCTCGTGCGCGATGTATTCCACCACCGCAAGATTGTGGGTGATGAACAGATAGCTCAGGTTCAATTCCCGTTGCAGCGACTTCAGCAGATTCAAAATCTGCGCCTGCACCGACACATCCAGCGCGCTGGTCGGCTCGTCGCAAATCAGCAGTTGCGGCGATACCGCCAGCGCGCGTGCGATCGCGATGCGCTGCCGCTGCCCGCCGGAAAACTCATGCGGGTAGCGCCATTTGGTAGCGCGTGCCAAGCCGACCTGATCGAGCAAAGTGTCGATACGAGTCTGGCGCGCTTCACTGCCGCCTCCGATATTCAGCGCGGCCATGCCCTCTTCCAGAATTTCCGCGACACGCATCTTCGGGTTCAGTGATGCGTAAGGATCTTGAAATACCATCTGCATCGCCGCACGCCGCGTGCGTAATTCGCGCGCCGCAAGTCCGGTCAGCTCATGTCCTGCCAGCTGCACGTTGCCCGCAGTAGGCGCGATCAATTGCAGCAACGCCTTGCCCAGCGTAGTCTTGCCGCACCCCGATTCGCCCACCAGCGCCAGCGTGCGTCCCTGCGCAATTTCCAGCGACACCCCATCCACCGCCTTCACCTGCCCGACCACGCGCTGCAAAATGCCCTTGCGAATCGGGAAATGGACTTGTAAGTCTTGAACAGCTAAAAGCGAGGGGCTAGGGGCTGGGGGTAAGGGACTGGCAAAATCCTGCTGCTGTTCCTGTTTGCGCTCGCTGCTGTTTTTCAGCCCCTGACCCCCAGCCCCCAGCCCCTGATACAAATGACATCGCACTCCCTGCCCTTCCCCCACCTCCGTCCATTTGGGCGTTTCCTCGCTGCACAACGCCCACGCTTTATCACAGCGCGGCGTAAAACGGCAGCCCTGCGCGATGCTGCCCAACGGCGGCACACTGCCGGAAATGGCGGCCAGCGGCTGGTTGCGCCGTGCCGCATCGGGCAAGGCCGCGAATAATTTTTGCGTGTAAGGATGCAGCGGCTCGGCGAACAACCGCGCGCGGCTGGCCTGTTCGACGATCTGCCCGGCATACATCACACCGACCCGGTGCGCCGTTTCTGCCACCACACCGAGATCATGCGTAATCAGTAGCAGCGACATGCCGGTGGCCTCCTGCGTGTCGCGCAACAGTTGCAGCACCTGCGCCTGAATCGTCACATCCAGCGCCGTGGTCGGCTCGTCGGCGATCAATAATTTGGGCTGCCCGGCCAACGCCATCGCGATCATCACGCGCTGCTTCATCCCGCCGGAAAGCTGGAACGGATACTCCGTCACACGCCGCGCCGCATCGGGAATACCCACCTGATCGAGCAACTCGATGCAGCGCCGCGTAATCGCATCGCCTCTTCTCCCTCGGAGGGAGAGGGAATCTGCTCCCTCTCCCTTGATGGGAGAGGGTTGGGGAGAGGGTGTTTTTTGATGCAACTCCAACACCTCGGCGATCTGCTGCCCCACCGTCAGCACCGGATTCAAACTCAGCGCCGGTTCTTGGAAAATCATCGCCGCAATGCTGCCGCGCACATCGCGCATGTCGCGCTCGCGCAACCCGAACAAATCCACACCATCCAGCCGCGCCGTGCCACCCGCATGCACCACGCCGTCCGGCAACAGGCGCAGCAGCGACAGCGCCGTCATCGACTTGCCACAACCCGATTCGCCGAGTAGCGCGAAGGTTTCGCCCTGCTCGATGCCGAACGAAATGCCATCGACGATGGCAACGCCGTTCTGCAACGAAGTGGTTAAAGAATCGACTGAAAGAACCGCGCTCATCGCATCACCTGTCTAACGGACTCACCACACCCCTGCCGCCCTTGTTCAGCACATGAGTGTAGATCATCGTGGTTGAAACATCCGAATGGCCGAGCAACTCCTGCACGGTGCGGATGTCGTAGCCGCCTTCCAGCAAATGCGTGGCAAAGGAATGACGAAAGGTATGCGGCGTGGCGGGCTTGATCAAATCGGCATCGCGCGCAGCCTGTTTGACGGCACGCTGCACGGATTGATCTTGCACATGATGACGGCGTGTCTCGCTACTGCGCGGATCAACCGATAATTTTGCAGATGGAAACACATACTGCCACCCCCACTCGCGTCCGGCAGTAACATCAAGTTCGCGTAGCGATTCGTTTGCCCCCTCGCCCGCTTGCGGGAGAGGGTTGGGGAGAGGGAAACGTGTATGGCGTTTTTCATTATCCAAGGGCTAAATTCCCACCATGCACGTTCGGATACTTCTTGTCCAAAGCATTTGGCAAATACACCGCGCCATAGCCCTGCTGCAAATCCGCCTCATGCAGCCCCCGCACCTTGACCAAGTGCATTTCCAACGACGCGACCAAGGAGCCTGGCAACATCGTCACCCGGTCTTTAAAACCTTTGCCATCCCTGATTAAAATCTCGCGACGCTTAAAATCGACATCCTTCACCCGCAACCGCAGGCACTCCATAATGCGCATCCCCGAGCCATACAGCAGGCTCGCAATCAGCCAATGAGTGCCGGAAAGTCGCGACAGGATCGCCTGCACCTCATCGCGATTCAATACCACCGGTAAACGCTTGGGGGCTTTTGCTTGCGCAATGTTATCCAGCCAGGGAAGCTTCAGTGCCAACACTTCTTTGTAGAGAAACAACAGCGCAGACTTGGCTTGATTCTGGGTAGGTGCGGCAACCTTGCCCGCCACCGCCAAATGCGTTAAAAATTGCTCCACCTCCGCCGCGCCCAAATCGCGCGGATGACGCTTGCCAAAATGCAGTACAAAGCGTTTAATCCAATCCACATAAGCCTGCTCGGTGCGGATACTGTAGTGTTTGAGGCGAATCTTGCCACGCACCTGATCGAGCAGTTTGGCCTCCGGTTTTTGTGTAGAATCTTGCATACGTTCAGGACATACCCAAGTCAATGTTTTCTGTTTGGAGCGATTGATGACCACCATTCAAGCGATAGAACAAGCTGTGCAACAACTACCAGCCCAAGAACTGGCCGAGTTTCGGCGCTGGTTTACCCAGTTTGATGAAGCTGCTTGGGATGCGCAGATAGAAGCCGATGCTGCCGCAGGCAAACTTGATGCACTGGCTGCCGAAGCCGTGACTGAGTATAGCAACGGCAAAGCGCGCGAGCTTTGAAACATTTTGCATCCTCAAGGTTTTGGCAACGCTTCGATATGCTGCCAGCCAACATTCAGCGGTTCGCGCGTGACAACTACGCGCTGCTCAAACAAAATCCGTCGCACCCCTCATTACAATTCAAGCCGGTTAAAAACGGCGCATTTCGTAGTGTTCGCATAAGTTTGGGCTATCGCGCCCTTGGTGTCCCGGTTGACCAAGGGATTCAGTGGTTCTGGATCGGCAGCCACGCTGACTACGATAAGCTCATGGGCTGAATCATGGTAGGTGTGAAAAATTTAGGCCGTACTAAAATTAACCAAGCGACTGGAGCTGCTGCGATTATGAGTTTTTATAAACAAATAGGCAAACGTTTGATGCAATGTTTCGCGTCAAATAGGAGGCCTACTTAACGTTGAACTAAACCGCTACGCGGTGGTACTCCGGCCACCGAACCCTGCTTTAAACTCCCGATTCATCTTGCTGCAAGTGACGTAAAAATCTC
>MGWP01000076.1 GCA_001801055.1 Gallionellales bacterium GWA2_55_18
CTGGCGGGCGGTGATGTTCTCGACGGCGAGGATATGCGCGGTGCGGCTGCGCACCAGTTGCATGCGCTTCCTGGCCAGATCGCGCACGGTGCGTTGTTCCGGTGGCAGGATGGTGCCTGTCGGCAGTATCCCCAGTCGCAGCAAGTGGGCAAGGTGGCGGGCATCGGTTTCGTCACCGCTGTGCTTGAGCCCATCGTACTTCTTGATCGCCGTGGTGTTGGCTAGGTGCACCTTGTATCCAGCTTCCTGCAAGCCATCGACCAGCCAGTACCAATTGAAAGTCGATTCGACCACGACTCCTGACAACTCTTCTCGCCAGGGCATGAGAAATCCGAGAATCTTCTCAAGGTCGTTCGGCAATCGTTTCTCCGCCATCACGCGATCCTCTTCGTCTGTTATCGTCACAACGCTGTTGTTCGAATGTAAATCAATTCCGCTATACTTCATGATGTCGGCCTCCTGTGGTTAAAGTTAAGTTCGCAAACTCACTATAACCCCACCGCCACCGGCGGTGGGAGGTCGGCTAGATGATTTTCAGACCACGGTTTGTGCCTAGTTTGCTGGTTTGGCGGTGCTATTGCTGCCGGTCTTCACTGCCCTTCTTGACGAATTTAATCCCCAACTGCTTGAGCTTGCGGTACAGATGGGTACGCTCCAGACCGACCTTGTCGGCCACGCGCGAGACATTCCCAGTCTCTTTACGCAAATGGTAATCGAAGTAGAGCGCGTCGAAATGCTCGCGCGCTTCGCGCAACGGCAAATCCAGCGGCAAGGAAAACGGCAGCATCTGCCCGTCGATATCCAGCGTGATCTTTTGGCTTCGCTCCTCGGCGTGCTGCATCGGCGGCTTGTGCGCGCCCTCCTTGATCGTCTTGGCAATGGTGCTCAACAATTTTTGCAGCGCGATGGGTTTTTCCAGAAAATCCACCGCGCCGATGCGCGTCGCCTCGACCGCAGTTTCAATGGTGCCATGGCCGGACATCATCACGACCGGCATGGTCAGCAAGTCCTGTTCGACCCACTCCTTGAGCAAGGCGATGCCATCGACTTCCGGCATCCAGATGTCGAGCAGCACCATATCCGGCTCGCGCTCAAGCCGGTAAGCGCGCGCCTGCGCGGCATTTTCTGCCAGATGCACTTGATAGCCTTCATCGAACAGGATTTCCGACAGCAATTCACGAATGCCGATTTCGTCGTCCACCACCAGAATTTGTTTATTTCCCATTATGCCTCCTCAGCCAGCGGCAGGCGTATGTTGACACGCGCCCCACCGCCCGTATTATTCTCGATAGCGATGCTTCCGCCATGCTCTTCCACTATTTTTTTCACGATTGCCAGCCCCAATCCGGTGCCCTTGGTCTTGGTCGTCATATACGGCTCGAAAGCGCGCGCCAACACGCTCTCCGGAAAACCTGCCCCGTTATCTTCGACGCTGAGCTGAATCTCATCCTGATACATCGCGGTACTCAGTGTGATTTGCGGATGCGCGACCCCATGCAACGCGTCCTGGGCATTTTGCAGCAGGTTGTGGATGATCTGCCGCAGGCGTGTCGCATCCCCGCTGACTTCGCTGCGCGGCGACTCCAGTTTCAGCAGGTTCGGGATGGCATGCGCCTCATACAGACCCAGTACCTCCCGGATCAGCCTATGCATATCCAAATGCTCCAGCTTCAACGCAGGGCCGCGCGCATAGTCGGCGAAATCGCTTACCATGTTTTTCATTGCGCCAACCTGATCGACGATGGTTTGCGTGGCGCGCTGCAACAGTCGTGCGTCAGCTTCTTCGAGTTTGCCACCGAGCTTGTGCTGCAGGCGTTCCGCCGAAAGCTGTATCGGGGTGAGCGGATTCTTGATTTCATGCGCGAGGCGGCGCGCCACCTCGCCCCATGCCGCCTGCCGCTCCGCGCGCAACAGGTGGCTGATATCGTCGAACACTACCACATAACCCGCCTCCCCGCCCTGCGAAAAACGCGTTCCGCGCATCAGCAAAATCTGGTTGCCATTCTTGCTCAGCCGCTCAATTTGCCGCTGCCATTCACCGGTGACCGTTTTATCGAAAGCCTCTGCGATGGTCTGGCAAAACGATCTCAGCAGGCTATATTTTTCGGCTATCTGGCTCAGCGACATACGGCGCATTTCCTGCAACGGCGCGGCCAGAATCTGTTCCGCGCTGGTGTTTACCGAGCGCAATTGCAATTCGTCGTCGAGACCCAGCACGCCGGAAGAAAGATGGGTCAATACGCTTTCCAGATATTTTCTGGATCGCTCCATCTGATGTTGCTGCAATTCCCTGGCTTTTGTGGCGTCCGCCAGCTGCTGCGTCATCTGGTTGAACAGGCCGGTCAACGCTCCCAGCTCGTCGCTGCTTTGTATCGGGTACTGGCCGGTAAAATCGCCCTGCGCCACCGCGCGCGTACCTTCCGCAAGCGCTTCCAGCGACGAACCCAGCCGCTCGCTGATGAAAAACGCCGCCGACACCGCCGTCAATAGCACCACCAGCAGCGATAGCGTCAAAGTGATCGCATACAGCCGTTTCAGGGCAAGGCGCGAAAGCGTCAGCTCCTGATAATCGCGGTACACCGCCTGCACGGTTTCGGCATCTGCCTCGATCTGCTTCGGCACCGGCTGGGTGAATTGCAGCACGTACCATCCGCCTGCCTGAGTATTCGAGTTCACCTTGGACAACGCGCGCAATGTCATGCCTTTGTTGGGCAAGGTGTCGATCACCGCATGCTCCCCCTTGTCCAAAATCGACTGCAGAATATCTGCGCTTGGCATATCAGGTAACAGCGCGCTGCCGCCGGAAGAAAATGCGACCACCTTGCCCGCGCCGGTAAACAGGGCGGCTTCCTGCGCCACTTTCTCGTCCACCAACTGATCCAGCGCGCGCTGATATTGTTCCGGGCGCTTCTCCGCCAGCAGCAGCGCGATAAATTGGGT
Organism: Gallionellales bacterium GWA2_55_18; assembly: GCA_001801055.1. Taxonomy (GTDB): domain Bacteria; phylum Pseudomonadota; class Gammaproteobacteria; order Burkholderiales; family Gallionellaceae; genus Gallionella. The sequence goes on from MGWP01000076.1 coordinate 2,941, forward strand.
TTTTTTGGTAAGCTCTTTCAGGCTGTTGTCGAGGCCGCTCCTGCCGAGATTGAGACCACCCTCCAAGGCCTTTTCGACGCGCACGTCAAACCATGATTCAATGCTTTTGCCCAGAAAGTTGACCGATACCACATACATCAGCAAGCCGGGCAAAACGGCGATCAAGGTAAAAAACAGCACCAGCCGCAACGTGAGCCTGGCACCAAAAACCTTGTTCTTGAGCTTGCTGCGCAGGCGCAGGAGCTGATAAACGACCAATCCCGTCAAACATACCGCGAGCAAGCCGGTTAACCCGAGCAAACCGTAATAGTTGACGGAGAAAATTTCGGTATTCACGTTGCTGCTGGATAGCAGATACAGCAGCGTGCCGCCGACGAGAATGCTGACGATATTCAGATACTTCACCATGCCGTCACTCCGCCTTGCCCTCGACGCGCGCGTTGATTTCCGACGGTCTGATCACCCATCGATACCAGTCCGAACCGAGTGCCCAATCCTTGCCCGCCAGCGCATTCACCTGCAATAACTTGGGAAGCTGTGCGGTATCGAGGCGCAAGCGCACCGCAGCTATATAACTGCCTTCCTTTTTCATCGTATCAGCGGGAATCGTTGCGGAGCTTTGCCTTGCCAATATATTCAGGGCATCTTCATAACTGGCAAAATTCTGGAACAGCGCGCCGCGTGAGATGCGGTACTGTCGCGTCAGCACATTGTAGGAAAGCTTGACGGTCTGCTCGCCCTGAAAGATTTCCTCGTCCAGCCAGTACCAGCGCGAACGCATCAATGAAAACTCGCCTACAAAATACAGCGGGATACCGCGCGACAAGGCCTGCTGCGTCACAACCGGCAAATTGATGCCATAGCTGGCGGAAAGCTGGTAACCGTCCTCGCCCAGGCGAACTTCTGCCTTGTTGACGGAAATGCCTTCGGCGGCTGCCAGAGGACAGAGAACAGAGGACAGAAGACAGAAGACAGCAAGGATTACGCATTTGTAAAGGCCAGCGCCAAGCCGCGACACATGATCATGGCGCTGAAATATAGCAGGGGTTTTTCTATCCTCTGTCATCTGATATAACCTCTAGCCATTCGACTAGGCTGGCAAACAACGCCAGCCTAGTCGCTGGTTATGTCCCCTGTCATCTGCTTGTGCAACAATGCATAGAAAAATCCGTCGTGCCGATCATTGGGCAACATCTGCCCGTTACTGCCATCCGGCAATACTACAGGCAAACGCCGCGCATCCGGCTGCTGCGCCAGGAACGCCGCGATGACCTGTTCGTTCTCCTGATTAAAAACCGAGCAGGTAGCGTAGAGCAATTTACCATCTTGCGCCAGCAGCCGCCATAACGCGCGCAGGATATTGAGCTGTTGCGCGGCGAAACCGGTAATATCCGAGTGACGCCGCAGCCATTTGATGTCGGGGTGACGGCGCACCACGCCGGAAGCAGAGCATGGCACATCGGCGAGAATCCGCTGGAACAATTTTCCGTCCCACCACTTTTCAGGCTCTGATGCATCGCCGGTCAGGAGCTGCGCAGGCAATCCCAGCCGCCGCAAATTTTCTGCGACGCGCTGCAAACGCTGCTCATCCTTGTCCACCGCCACCATTTCCACCTGCGCGCACTCCAGTATATGCGCCGTTTTGCCGCCCGGCGCGGCGCAAGCATCCAGCACGCGCATCCCGTCGCAGACATTCAGCAGCCGCGCGGCATATTGCGCACCGGCGTCCTGCACCGAAACCAGCCCGGCAAAGAATCCCGGCAGCTTGTCCACCCCGACCGGCTTGTCCAGTTGCAGCGCGTTAACATAAAACTCGCGAAGCGATTCGTTTGCCCCCTCGCCCGCTTGCGGGAGAGGGTTGGGGAGAGGGGAACCTGCATGCCCGTTCAGCTCGATCAGACGGGCGCGCATATCCTGCTGCTCAAGCTGCGCCTGATAGTCCGCAGTCGTGCCGAGCCGCCGGTTGACGCGCAAGGTCAGCGGCGGATGCCGGTTGCCCGCTTCGAGGATCGCCGCACTGCGCTCGCCATACTGTGCTTCCAGCTCATCTATCCACCACTGTGGATGATTGTATTTTCCTTCCGCATGCTGCGCCGCCTGCTCCAGCAAAGCCGCCTGATTGCGCAAAAAATTGCGCAGGATCGCGTTCGCCAGGCCGCTGACTTTCACGTTCAGCATTTGCGCGGAGCGCACGGCATGATCGACCACGGCATGCTGTGCGGCTTTGCTGTATTGCAGTTGATACAGTGCCACCAGCAGCATGTAGTAGATGCGCTGATCCAGCATCGGTTTGTGCAGCAGCAGGCCTAACAGCGTTTTCAGTTGCCCGTAAAAACGCAACGTGCCATAACTCAAGTCCTGCAAAGCCGCGCGCTGCGCCGGAGTCCATACCGACTTTCTGCGCAACGACTCATCCAGCACCTGATTGAGGTTGCGCCCATCCGCCAGCACCTGCTGAATGATTTGCCCGGCGGCGAGTTGTATGTTGTGCATTTATGAAAAACTGTCGCCGTGCTTGACCGGCATAGACTGCAGAAACTGCGCAACGGGCTGCGCCTTGCCGCCGGGGCGTTGCAACACCTCTAGGCACAGCGCATCCTTGCCGCAAGCCACAGTGATGCCGTGCTTGTCGACCGCCAGCACTTCGCCTGCCGCGCCATGCTTATCCATGGACAGCACAGCACGCCAAACCTTTATCGGCACGCCGTTCAGGCTGGCATGGCATACCGGAAAGGGATTGTATGCGCGCACCGCGCGTTCGATTTGCCGCGCATCCTGCCGCCAGTCGATCTGCGCTTCGCTCTTGAGCAGCTTGGCGGCGTAACAGGCCGCCTCATTGTCCTGCTTGACCGGCATCAGGCGCCGTTCCTGCAACAGGCGCAACGCCTCGACGATGCTTTGTGCACCCATTGCCGCCAGCCTGTCATGCAAGGTTTGCGCCGTGTCGTCCGGTGTGATCGGACAGGCATGGCGCAGCAGCATGTCGCCGGTGTCCAGCCCTTCATCCATCTGCATGATGGTGATGCCGGTCTCGCTGTCGCCCGCCAGGATCGCGCGCGGTATCGGCGCGGCCCCGCGCCAGCGCGGCAGCAACGAGGCATGGATATTCAGGCAACCGTAACGCGGCAGTTGCAGCACCGCCTTCGGCAAGATCAGCCCATACGCGGCCACCACCATCACGTCGGCATCCAGCGCAGCAATCGCCTGCTGCGCCTCCCCGGTCTTCAACGTGGCAGGCTGCAAGACCGGCAAGCCGTGCTGCAAGGCGAGCTGTTTCACCGGGCTGGCGGTGAGCTGCATCCCGCGCCCAGCAGGACGATCCGGCTGGGTCAGCACTGCGACGACCTGATGCTCCCCGAGCAAAGCGGCCAACGCGCTGGCCGCAAATTGCGGGGTACCTGCAAAGATGATTTTCATAATTATTTGTTGTTAAATCTTGTCCACGAAAGACACGAAAAGCACGAAAAAAAGCATGGGCAGGGTGCACCCCTCCTCGCGTCTTTATAACTACATCGGGTGTATTTTCGTGCTTTTCGTGTCTTTCGTTAACCAATGACTTAGCGCATGTTTCACCGCGCTTAATCAGATGGCTAGTTAGTTCATCAGGACAGTGTTTTTTCTGTAACGAGCGAGAGTAACATCAGTTACATGGTCTCACGCAAACGTTTTTTGAGTTTGGCGCGAATCCTGATCTGTTTGAGCTGTGACAGGTATTCGACAAATACCTTGCCGCGCAGGTGATCCATCTCGTGCTGGATACAAACCGCCAGGAAGCCTTCCGCCTCCAGCGTGAACGGCTTGCCTTTCTCATCGAGTGCGCACACCGTCACTTTTTCAGCGCGGCGCACCTTGTCATAAATGCCCGGAACCGACAAACAGCCCTCCTCGCACTCCTCCTCTCCGCTGCTGGCGAGGATTCCCGGGTTGATGAACACTTTCAGTTGGTTGCGCTCCTCTGAGATGTCCACCACGATGACCTGCTCATGCACATCCACCTGCGTCGCCGCCAGGCCCACGCCGGGCGCGGCATACATGGTTTCCGCCATGTCGCTCACCAGTTTGCGCGTGCCTTCGCCTACTTGTTCAACCCTCTTGGCTGTCTTGCGCAGACGCTCATCGGGATACACCAAAATTTTTAGAATCGCCATGCCTGACCTATAATAGCTTGCTAATTTATATGACTGGATGCAGAATTTAACGCGACGCAGTCGCTTTGCCGCTTTGCGTCACCCTTACATTGACTCTGCCGGAGTTTTCCATGCGCAAGATTATATCGCTGATTTGCTTTTTATTGCCCACCCTAGCCTTCGCCGCACAGCCCGATGTTCACCCCGAACTGCGTAGCGACGCGCCTGACCAGCATGTTGTCGTCAAAGGCGACACGCTGTGGGATATCTCCGGCAAGTTCTTTAAAGATCCGTGGCAATGGCAATACATCTGGGGCATGAATAAGGATGCCATCAAGGATCCGCATTGGATTTACCCGGGCGATGTGATCGTGCTGGATCGTGCCAGCGGCACATTGCGCATCGGCGGCAGCCCTGCGATCAGCACTGTCAGCGCTAGCAGCTCGGGCAACGTCGTCAAGCTTTCTCCCAAGGCGCGCGCAGGCAATAGCGATCACGATGCCATACCGAGCATACCCGCCAATGTTATCGGCCCATTTTTAAGCCAGCCGCTGGTTGTTGAAGAAAATACCTTGAAGGATTCGCCGACTTTGATCGGCGCGCGCGAAGGGCGGGTGATACTCGGCACCCACGATATCTGCTTCATAAAGGGGCTACCTTCCGACAAGGGCGGCAAATGGCAGGTGTACCGCCCCGGCAAGCCCCTGATCGACCCTGACACCAAGGAGATTCTGGGCACGGAAGCCATCTATCTGGGCGATGTCGAAGCGACGAATTTCGCGGAAGTCAGCACTGCCACGATCACCCGTGCCATACAGGAAATCAACAAGGGTGACCGCTTGGTGGCACCACCCGGCAAGGTGGCCAACGCCTACCTGCCGCGCGCACCCGGCAGCAAGATTTCCACGCGCATCATTTCGGTATACGGCGGCGTATCGCAAGCCGGACAGAATGCTGTTGTTACCCTCAACAAGGGTTCGCGCGACGGGCTTGAGGCAGGCCACGTTCTGGCCCTGTTTCACAAGGGCGAAGTCGCGAAGAATGAAGGCAAGGAATACACTTTGCCGGATGAACGCTATGGCTTGGTATTTGTGTTCCGCGTGTTCGACAAGGTGTCGTACGCGCTGGTGATGCAAACCCGCTTGCCGGTGCAGTTGCTGGATCGCGCGCAAACTCCTTAAAACAATAAACCTAGAAAGAACAGTTGTCCACGAAAGCCACGAAAAACACGAAAGAACTCAAAGGCCTCCATGCTACCAATGAATACCCAATGGGTGAGGTGCCAATCCAAAGCAACTTACTGTTTTATTTCGTGCCTTTCGTGTTTTTGCGAGCTTTCGCCTTGTGGCGAAATACCTGCTTACCCCACTTCGTGGATGAATTGTCGTTTTTAGCATGAATGATGATGTTTCGCTCAAGGCTTGGTTGGCACTGAGCCTGACGCGTGGCTTGGGCGGCGAAAGCGCGCGCCGCCTGTTGAAAGAATTTGGCTCACCTGACGCAGTTTTTGCCGCATCCGCCAGATCGCTTAAATCAATCGTCAAGGCAGAAATCGCCGCCGAGATCGGCAAAGGCATTACTGACGATCAGATCGCACCCGCGCTGGCCTGGCTGGAAGACGGCAACAACCATATTGCCACCCTCGCCGACAGCGATTACCCGCAAGCCCTGCTGAACATCCCAGACCCACCGCTGCTGCTGTACGTGAAGGGGCGGCTCGACTTGCTCAACCGCCCCGCGCTGGCTATTGTCGGCAGCCGCAATGCCACCCCGCAAGGCATCGGCAACGCCGAAGCGTTTGCCAAGGCACTGAGCGATGCCGGTCTGTGTATCGTCAGCGGCATGGCGCACGGCATCGATGCCGCCGCCCATCGCGGCGCATTGCGCTGCCAGGGAAACAATTGCGGTGGCAGCATCGGCGTAGTCGGCACCGGGCTGGACAAGGTCTATCCCGCCGCGAACCGCGATCTCGCCCATGCGCTGGCGCAGCAGGGCGCGCTGATCTCGGAATTCCCGCTCGGCACACCGCCGCTGGCCGCCAACTTTCCGCGCCGCAACCGTATCATCAGCGGCATGTGCGCAGGCTCACTGGTGGTGGAAGCGTCGCTGCAAAGCGGCTCGCTGATCACCGCGCGGCTGGCGCTGGAGCAGGGTAGGGACGTGTTTGCGATCCCTGGTTCGATCCACGCGCCGCAAAGCAAGGGATGCCACGCGTTGATCAAGCAAGGAGCGAAGCTGGTCGAAACCGCGCAGGATATTCTCGAGGAATTGTGCGGCCTGATCGTCGCACCCGCGCGCGACCCCGATATGCAAGAACCGGCTATACAAGGTGCTGATACGCAAGATCCGAACTCCGCGCTGCTCGGGCATCTCGGCTTCGATCCGACCGATCTGGACACCCTCGGTAAACGTAGCGGCTTGACGGTAGCCGAGCTATCCGCCATGCTGTTAATGTTCGAACTGGAGGGACGCATCAGTGCGCTACCCGGCGGCTTGTACCAAAGAATCCATTAAAACCACGCCATTGCTACAATAAATCATGTTCGAAATATTGATGTACTTGTTTGAAAGTTACTTTGACGCAGGCAGCTACCCGGAGCCGGACAAGCTATCGCGCAAGCTGTCCGCCGTCGGTTTTGAAGACGATGAAATCAGCGAGGCGCTGACCTGGCTGTCCGCGCTGCAACAACAAAATCCAGATAACTATCCCTCCACGCTCGAACACGCGGGCCTGCGCCATTTTGCCGATCTGGAGCTTCAGCGCATCAGCTTCGAAGCGCGCCAATTCCTGATCTTTGCCGAGCAGCAGAAAATGATCTCCGCCATCGAGCGCGAAATGGTTCTCGACCGCGCCGTCGCGTTGCAACAGGAAAATATCAAGCTGGACAAGCTCAAGCTCATCATGCTGATGGTGCTGTGGAACCGCCACCGGGAACTCGATCCGCTGCTGGTCGAGGAATTGCTGACCCCGTTGCATTCCACGCAACTGCATTGACCCTTATAACCACATTTAACCCCGATCCCCAAGCATGGCAACCAATCTCCTGATCGTTGAATCCCCGGCCAAGGCCAAGACCCTCAAAAAATATCTGGGCAAGGATTTCGAAGTCCTCGCCTCGTTCGGCCATGTGCGCGATCTGGTTCCCAAGACCGGCGCGGTCGATACCGAGAACGGCTTCGCGATGCAGTACGAAACCATCGCGCGCAACAGCAAGCACGTCGATGCGATCGCGAAAGCCGCCGCCGAAGCCGACAACATCCTGCTGGCACCCGATCCGGACCGCGAAGGGGAGGCGATTGCCTGGCATATTTCCGAACTGCTCAAGGCCAAGCGCGGCCTGAAAAACAAGAATATGCAGCGCGTGGTGTTCTATGAAATCACCCAGACGGCGGTGCGCGAAGCGGTCGCTCACCCTCGCGAAATCTCAATGCCACTGGTGAATGCGCAGCAGGCGCGGCGCGCGCTGGACTACCTGGTCGGCTTCAACCTGTCGCCGCTGCTGTGGCGCAAGATTCGTCCCGGTTTATCCGCTGGCCGCGTGCAAAGCCCCGCATTGCGCATGATCGTCGAGCGCGAACTGGAGATCGAAGCATTCAAGACGCAGGAATACTGGACGGTGCATCTGGACAGCCACAAGGATCACCAGCCATTCAGCGCCAAGCTGTTCCAGTATCAGGGCAAGAAGCTCGAACAGCTCAGCATCGGCAGCCAAGCCGAATACGACGCGATTTTCGCCAAACTCAACGATGCAAAGCTGCCGCCCAAGGTGGTGCGCGTCGAGAAGAAGGCCAAGCAGCGCTATGCCGCCGCGCCATTCACCACCTCCACATTGCAACAGGAAGCGGTGCGCAAGCTCGGCATGACCGCCGATCGCACCATGCGCACCGCGCAATCGCTGTATGAAGGCGTGGATATCGGCGGCCAGACGGTCGGCCTGATTTCCTACATGCGTACCGACTCGGTGTCGCTGGCCAAGGAAGCGGTGCAGGAGATCCGCGACTACATCAAGGATAATTTCTCGTCGGAATATCTGCCATCGACGCAGCCCGCCTACAAGAGCAAGACCAAGAACGCGCAGGAATCGCACGAGGCGATCCGCCCGACCTCGATCCTGCGCACG
>MGWP01000077.1 GCA_001801055.1 Gallionellales bacterium GWA2_55_18
TGCTCGAGGGCATGGCGGTCACCCCGTGGCTGGTCGGCGACCGCATCGGCCTGCATCCGCTGGCGGTGATCTTCGCGCTACTCGCCTTCGGCCAGGTGTTCGGCTTCTTCGGCCTGCTGCTGGCGCTGCCGTTGTCCGCCATCCTGCTGGTTGCGCTACGCCACGGCAAGACGTGGTATCTCGCCAGCGAGATGTATAAAAAACCATGATCGCGGAAAGCAATCCGGCATGAATCAACTGCTGCTCGACATCACCCCGGCTACTCAGCCAACCCTCGACAATTTTGTCGCGGGGCGCAACCTCGAATTGCTGTCGGCGTTGCGCCATGCGCTGGCGGGCAGCAGCAGCGAGCGGAGTTTTTATATCTGGGGCGAAACCGGCAGCGGCAAGAGCCATCTGCTGCAAGCCTGCGTGCGCGCCGCACTGGACACACAACGCAACGCAGCCTATGTGCAGGGCAACGTGCCGCAGTTTGCCGAAGTGGTCGCGGTGGACGATGTCGAACGCCTCGACGATGCCGCGCAAATCGGGCTGTTCGATCTCTACAACCGGATGCGCGACAGCGGCGGCATGTTGCTGGTCAGCGGTACGCAAGCTCCGCTGCATCTTCAACTGCGTGACGACTTGCGCACCCGCCTGGGATGGGGTCTGGTGTATCAGGTGCACGGGTTGAACGATGACGAAAAAGCCGAGGCGCTGGCACAGCATGCACAGGCGAAAGGATTCTCACTGCCGACAGAAATCACCCAATACCTGCTGCGCCACGGAAGCCGCGACCTGCCCAGCCTGATGGCTGTTTTGGATGCGCTGGATGAACATTCGCTACGCCTGCATCGCGCCCCCTCTGTGCCGTTGCTCAAGGAAGTTCTGCGACAGGTATTGGGGTCGAAGGCGTAGGCTCCGACAAGCAGGCTATGCGGTAACGTTTACCTTCCGCCCGAGCCGGGCGTCATATTCCGCCGATGAATGATAAGTATTTGACTGGGCATTTTTTTCGCTTTCAGCATCGTTGCGGATGTTCTTTTGCACAGGCTTCCCCTTGCTCTGGCTATGTTTGCGCCCGCCGAACCTGTTCTCTATATATTTGATGCTGCCGATCAAGTCCATGATTTGCTCCCATGTTATGAGCAATATCGGCAAATCGGCTAATTTCTTTAAGCTAAGCCTTAGGGAGCGACAACAGATGGAGATAACTTTGGATCAGATAGTAAACGATGCTGCAGATACCCGACCAATGTCGGTATTCGTACCTAATACCTCCATCACTCAGATACATTGTAAATCACATCATCATCTAAAATAAATTGACTTTTTGCGGAATTTGACCGAGTGCATCGTGCCAGTAGCGGTCAGTTGAAAATAGAAACTTTCGCATGATCCGTCAGAAATTCTGGGGCAAGTTCAATCTGCATGTGTGTTGTTAATCCCAGTGTATTTGGTTTATAGCGCGGCTCATAACTCCCGGGTGAAAAATTGAACGAGCCATAGTTCATACTGACAAAGCCCCCCCGATCACTTTGTGGTCATTCTCCTCGCATCGTTATTGCGCATGCTTCCCGCCGCCACTGAATGGTCGGTGATAATATAGGACGATAAATTACTGCCTCCAAAATATCTGCACTGACTCATAGTCTCAGCACAAGGCTCCAAAACACACCCATGAAAATCCTTCTGATTGAAGACAACCGCGATCTCGCGACCAATATGTTCGATTACTTCGAGATGCGTGGTCACACCATGGACCTCGCCGGTGACGGTATTTCCGGCATGCATTTCGCGTCCACGAGTCAATATGATGTACTCGTGCTAGATTTGATGTTGCCCGGTATGGATGGGCTGACGCTGTGCAAGCGCCTGCGCGATGCGGGGAAACACACACCTATCCTGATGCTTACCGCCCGTGATTCACTGGATGACAAGATTGACGGTCTCGAAGCAGGCGCAGACGATTATGTGGTCAAGCCCTTTTCAATGCGCGAGGTGGAAGCACGGTTGCTGGCCATGATCAGGCGCGTACAGGTGCGTGAAGGCACCAGCATGCTGCAGGTCGGCGATCTGTCTTTCAGTACCTGCACGCTCAAGGTGCTGCGTGGCGAACGCACTATTGCGTTGCCGCCTATTCCACTAAAGCTGCTTGAGGTTCTTATGCGTCAATCACCCCGTGTGTTGTCTCGCGAAGAAGTGGAACGTGCCATCTGGGGGGATTCGCCACCAGATAGTGACGCCTTGCGTGCGCACCTGCACGTCTTGCGCAACGCGGTAGACAAAAAATTCGATAAGCCGTTGATCAAAACCTTGCGTGGCATTGGTTATCAGATCAGCGATGAGTAGCGTTCCCCATAGTCTCAGGTTCAAGCTGGCCCTGACTTTTGCAATCTTTGGCGCAATGGTCAGTCTGTTGTTGTCGCTAGGCCTCTCTTTTACCGAAAACAGCCTTGGCGATCATTTGATGGATGAAACACTGCATGCGGAAATCGAAGATTATATTTCCAGACGCTCGCGCAACCCGAATGCATTCCTCCCGGCAACCGCCAGTATTCACGGCTATCTGCTGACGCAAGGACAAAGCAATGAAAATATTCCACCCGAGTTATTTTCCCTTAAAGAGGGAATTCATCAGTTGATGCTGAATGACACGCCTTATCGAGTTGCAGTGGTGGATAAGAATGGTGAACGCTATTTCATGCTGTTTAATGAAAGTCGCCAGAATCATCTTGAGAAAACATTCATCATTTATCTGGTGTCGGGAGTGCTCATCATGATCCTGATTTCAGTGTGTGTGGGCTGGTGGCTGGCCGGTCGGGTGGTCGCTCCAATCGAAGAGCTGGCGCGCCGCATCTTCCGAGCAAGCACGGAAGAAGATGCTGAAACAATTGTTCAGGGTTTTTCAAGCGATGAAATTGGTCAACTTGCGCAGGTGTTTTCCTCCTACCTCAAGCGCATGCGCGCCTTTACCGACCGGGAGCGCAACTTCACCAGTGATGTCAGCCACGAACTGAGGACTCCACTTGCCATTGTGCAGGGCGTCGTAGAATTAATGGAAGAGGATAATCAATTAGAGCGCAAGCAGCAGGAGCGCATTGCAAAAATAGGTCGTGCCAATAGTGAGATGGTGAACCTGACCACTGCCTTGCTGTTGATGTCCAGGGAGGAATACACAGATGAGGCCGTTGTGCAGGCCTGTGACGTATGTGAGGTGGTCAGCGTTGCTGTTGAAACAAATCGATATCTGCTGAGCGAAAAGACCTCGGTAAATCTTGTTTGCCGTGCGCATCCCAACATTGGAGCTGAACGCACACTGCTCAACATTGTGGTGGCAAACCTGATTCGCAACGCATTCACACACACACCATCCGGCACTGTTTCGATAACGGTAGAAGACAACGGGCTGATCGTCAGCGATACCGGTACTGGCATTCGCGGAGAAGAAATTGATAAAATTTTTCAGCGGCACTTCACGGGTGCTGGAAGCACAGGCTCAGGAATCGGTTTGTCACTGGTCAAGCGCATCTGCGACCGCTATGGCTGGAGAACAATTATCGACAGCACCGAAGGGCAAGGCACCTCCGTGCAACTTATCTTTAGCAGCATTCCAGCAGAAAACCCAGCCTTGACACTCCCTTGACGCTTCGTTAACGCACTCGTAACGCAGTCAGTCATAAAATCACAATATGAATTGCGTCCCTAGCATAAGCTAGCCCCACTAGCCCAAGATTACACCGGTGAATATGATGTATTTCGCTGACTAACGAAAAACAAATGAACACAATCATTTGGAGAGGCCATGATTTGCAAGACTTCAGTTGACTTCAATTTCACAACAAGGAAATGACTTATGAAAAAAATAGCAATTGTTTCAGTTTTTCTTCTGCTTGCGGCATGCTCTTCCACACCCAAGATAGATTCTTCACCAGCATCTCAACCAAGCAAAGCAAATAGCTCTCCTGCTACAAATACTTCAATATCTTTAGCAGACATTGAAGCGAAAAGATTGGCAGATGAAGCAAGCAAGTTGGAATCAGAAATGCGTGAGCTACAAAGACAGAGTATTTACTTTGATTTCGACAAATATGTCGTCAAACCGGAGTATCGGAATGTTATTCAGCAACAAGCTGCGTTCATCAAGGCGCATAAGAATGACATTGTCATAGTAGAAGGAAATGCAGATGAACGTGGAAGCCCCGAATACAATCTTGCGTTGGGCGATAAGCGCGCCAACGCTGTTCGGAAGAATCTGGAGTTGTTGGGTATCCCTAGAGATCAAATCAAGGCCGTAAGCTTTGGAGAAGAAAAACCACGGCTTTCATGCCATGAAGAAAAGTGCTGGCAAGAAAACCGTAGAGCTGATTTTGTCCATAAACTTAATTAGTGGCAAATTTTGCATTAAACAACATGCCTCTGAACTATTCTCAGCAAATGCACGCACCCCCTTGTACGCGTAGCGTGCAGGGGAGGGAGTGAAACAAACAGGTGACTGAGAATAGTTTAGAGGCATATTAAACAAAGACTGTCTATGAAAAAGGACATATTGATTTTCTTCGTTGCAATTGTCATTCTCGGTGGCATTTTTGCTGGTTATTTAAACTGGCTATTTATTCAACCAAAACCTGGGGTGGTACAAATGAAAGTGCCGCCACCTAAGCCAGATGTGCGCCAGGTAATTGAGAATCATCCAACAACATGACATTCTCGATCTCATGCAGCAAGAAGCCTTGCACTTTTGTCGCAGTAGTGGGATACCCATGAAAAAGAGCCTCTCGATTGCTGTTGCTGCAATTGCCATTCTTGGCGGCATCGCCGCTTACTTCTACTGGCAGCATAATCAGCCGGTACCAGAGCCGATCCATGTGCAAGTGTTACCCTCACCGCAGCCACCGCCCAAGCCTGAAGTGCGCCAGGTGATCGAGGCTCCTTCTGTGTTGCCTCCGCTGCCAGCGCTGGCAGATAGCGATAATTTTATGCTCGATTCCTTGGCTGGGCTGGTCAACAATAAATCGTTGATGAAGCTCTTTCATACCGAGCGGATAATCCATAATATCGTCGCCACCATCGACAACTTGCCGCGCAGGCGCGCGCCGATGAGCGTGATGCCGGTCGAGCAGGCTTCGGGCAAGTTCATCACCGCAGGCACGGAAAGCGACCTTGCCATCAGCCCGAAAAATGCAGCGCGCTATACGCCCTACGTGAGAATCACCCAAGCGATCGATGCCAGGAAACTGGTCGGGCTGTATGTCCGCCTCTATCCGCTGTTCCAGCAGGCCTACGTGGAGTTGGGCTACCCGAAGCAGTATTTCAACGATCGACTGATCGTGGTGCTCGACAACCTGCTCGCAGCGCCAGACATCAAGGAGCCGGTCAGGCTGGTACAGCCCAGTGTGTATTACCTGTTTGCCGACCCTGATCTTGAAGGACGTTCCATCGGTCAACGTATCCTGATGCGGACAAGCAGCAAGAACGAGGTAATAATAAAGGGCAAACTGCGCGAGATCAAACAGGAACTGAAACTCCACATGCATGAAAAGAAGATGGAGAGTGCTGGGTGATCGGGGGCATTATTATCGGTCTCAGCAACTTCCTTGTGTCCATTTCGAACCATGTTTCCGGCAATACTGTGTCGTCTGTAGCATCCCGATACTATCGCGGAAATTTCGAGCCAATTGGAGCCATGCACGCACCGTTGACCCGACTGATGCCCCCTGTTTTGCTCGCCGTCTGCATCCTGATTTCCATCCAGGCCACGCACGCGGAAGAACTGCTCGCTCTGAATATTTCCCCTGCCGAACAGGCTATGCCCCGGACACTCCCAAATGCGCGCAACATTATGCTGGAGTTCATCCCGGACGATGAACCGGGACCGGGCGATCTTTGGGCGCGCATCCGCAACGGCTTCGCCATGCGTGACCTGAACAGCCCCTTGGTCGCCAGGCATGAGAAATGGTATGCCAGCCGTCCCGATTACGTGGCGCGCATGACCGAGCGCGCGCGCCGCTATCTGCACTACATCATGACCGAAGTGGAACGGCGCGGCATGCCCAGCGAAATCGCCCTGTTGCCAATGATAGAGAGCGCATTCGATCCGGGCGCATACTCTACCGCGCGCGCTTCGGGCATCTGGCAGTTTATTCCCTCCACCGGCAAGAGCTTCGGCATGCAGCAAAACTGGTGGTATGACGGTCGGCGCGACATTGTCAGCGCGACCAGCGGTGCGCTCGACTACCTGCAAAAACTGCACGACATGTTTGGCGATTGGGAATTGGCGCTGGCCGCCTACAACTGGGGCGAGGGCGCGGTGCAGCGCGCGCAGGCGCGCAACCGCAAGCGGGGGCTGCCGGTGAATTTCACCAGCCTGAAAATGCCGAAGGAAACACGCAGCTACGTGCCGAAATTGCTGGCCGTCAAAAACATCGTCTCCAACCCCGCCAGCTTCGGTTTGGTGCTGGAAAATATACCCGACAAACCCTATTTTGCCGCCGTTGCCACTTCCAGGCATATGGACGTAAAACTAGCCGCGCAATTAGCCGACATTTCAATTGAAGAGTTCAAGGCCCTCAATCCAGCACACAATCGCCCGGTCATTTTGCAGGATAGCAGCGAACTGATTTTGCTGCCGGTGGGCGCTGCCGAAACCTTCCTCGTCAATCTGGATAGTTACGATAAGCCATTGGTCAGTTGGCAAGCCTATCAACCCAAAAAAGGCGAGCGACTTGACCGTCTTGCCACGCGCTTCGGCCTTTCCGTAGAAAAACTCAAATCAGTAAACGGCCTGCCGGGGCGCATCAAGGTCAGCACCGGGCAAACTCTACTGGTGCCGGACAATGAAGACGAAGGTAAAGATAGTGAAGGATTTGAAGCTTTCAATATGCATCTTGCGCCTACTTATGATAGCGGCCGGACTATCAAGCACATTGTGCGCAAGGGCGATACGCTTGGCGGATTGGCGCGCCGTTACCACGTCAGCATCAATAGATTGAGACAGTGGAATGGATCGTTGAAAATCATCCGGATTGGCCAAGCCATTAACGTCGCGCAGACTGCGCACCGCAAGTCTTCAGGTCATCTGATAAGGTTCAAGATGCGTGCGCACGACACTGCACAAGCAACACAGCAGAACATGTAATGGCTCATCGATTAATTAGTGGCAAATCTTGTAACCGTAATGCTTTCACCTAAAGAAATGGAAAAACATACCCAATCAAGCGGGGCCGCTTCGGCATCCCGGTTGCCGCTTCTTCGCGCCAATCGGAAAGGCACAGTCGTGTTGTTTGGCGAGGTGTTGCCAGACATTTTTCCCTACTTCTCAGCATATGCCAGAAGTAGGGGTTATGCTGCCATGGCCATTTTCCTTCTTGCGCGGTTGCCTGTTCATTTACCCACGTAACACAGCGCATTTAATTAAGGATCAGGTATGCCGGATTTGCTGCCCATCATTTCTGATCTCGCATGGCCTTTCGCTCTCGCTATCGCCTGGATAGCGGGAGAATTCGGACATCGCTGGACAGGTTTGCCACGCATCAGCATTTATGGGCTGGTAGGTTTTTTATTGGCGGATACTCAGGCTGGTCTTCTGCCACGAACAGATAGCGTTTCCATCATGCTATTGGCAAACATCGCTTTCGGTCTGATTCTGTTTGAACTTGGCTACCGCATCAATCTGCGTTGGTTGCGTACTAACCCATGGCTTGGCGTTACCAGCCTGGTTGAGGCTGGCGGCACCTTCGCTGCCGTGTACCTTGTCGCACAGCGGTTCGGCATGCCATTCATCTCATCCCTGCTGTTATCGTCGCTCGCCATGGCCACTTCACCGGCGGGAGTGTTGCGCGTCGTGAACGAGCAACGCAGTTCCGGGCAAGTGACCGAGCGGATATTGCACCTGTCCGCCTTCAATTGCGTGCTTACCGTTTTTACTTTCAAGGTCGTCGTTGGGCTGTGGGTATTTCAGAGCACCGGTGATGTTCTGCACGCGCTGTGGAATAGCCTGATTGTGTTGCTGGTGTCCGCCGCGATTGGCGGCCTTTTCGGCTTAGCCGTGCCCGGTTTGCTGAAAAAACTGGGCAATAGCGGGCGCGATGCCACAGTGGCCTTCGCGATTGCGGTGATTATTCTGGTTGCACTGACCCATACGCTTAAATTCTCGCCAGTTCCGGCAGCATTGGCTTTTGGCCTGATGGCACGCCATCGGCGCGTTGCCCTTAGCCAGGCGCAACAAAATTTCGGCGCGCTGGGAAATCTGCTGACCGTGCTGTTGTTCGTATTCATGGCCGCCACGCTGGAGTGGCCGATGGTAATGGCTGGCGCCGGCCTTGCCTTGGCGCTGATGGCGGTTCGCTTCGCGGTGAAGACAGCGGGCGTTGTCGCATTTGCGCGCGTCAGCGGCATCACCTGGCGGAAAGGGCTGCTGACGGGGATGGCGCTTACCCCCTTGTCGGCATTTGTCATTCTGCTACTGGAACAGACACGCCACTTGGGTATTGGCCTCATGGATGAATTGGCTGCCTTGGCTGCCATCACACTTCTGCTGGAGGTGATTGGCCCCATCGTCACACAGTGGGCGCTAGTCCTGTCCAAAGAAGTCCCGGACACCACGGAGACCTGACCATGCCGCTAGAACCGTTCAAGACATCAGATGCGCTTACACTCGGCGTTGAGCTGGAACTTCAACTAGTCAATCTCAGCAACTTTGATCTCACCGATGCCAGTTCAGACATGCTTCATCTGCTGAGACGGGCAAGTTTGCCCGGTAATGTCACGCCGGAAGTCACAGAAAGCATGATTGAGATCAACACTGATATACACACAAACCACACGGAATTGCTGGAACAGTTGCAACGAATCCGCGATACTTTGGTACGTGCGGGCGACACACTGAATGTCGGCGTTTGTGGCGGCGGCACGCATCCTTTCCAACACTGGCCCGAACGCAAAATATTTGCCAAGCCGCGCTTCAAGGAAGTCTCGGCAATTTACGGTTATCTCATTAAGCAATTCACCGTGTTTGGCCAACATATCCACGTGGGCTGCGCGTCCGGCGACGAGGCGCTTTTCCTGCTTCACGCCCTGAATCGTTATGTGCCCCACTTCATCGCACTGTCCGCGTCGTCACCCTACTTTCAAGGGATAGATACCCAGTTCAACTCGGCGCGGCTTAATTCGGTATTCGCTTTTCCACTGAGCGGACGTGCGCCTTTTCTACTGCGCTGGGCAGATTTTGAGAATATGTATTTTGCCAAGATGGAAAGCACGGGCATCGTCAAGAGCATGAAGGATTTTTACTGGGATATACGGCCCAAACCGGAATTTGGCACCATAGAACTCCGGGTTTGCGACACCCCGCTGACGGTGGAAAGAGCAGCAGCCTTGGCCTGTTACCTACAAGCGCTCTGCCAGTACCTGTTGACGCAGGCTGAAGCGCCGCCCACCGAGGATGATTACCTCGTTTATAACTACAACCGCTTCCAGGCTTGCCGTTTTGGTCTGGACGGCAGCCTCGTTCACCCCAAGACCCATGAAACGATTTCATTGCGCGAGGATATATTGACCACCCTGCGCAAGATGGAACCCTATGCGGAAATGATGGCTGGACAGCCAGCCTTGGAGCATCTCTATCGCACCGCTCACGAAGGCAGTGATGCCAGTTATCTCCGGCAACAATATGTTGAGAGAGGCAGCACAGAGAGTATGGTAGATGCGGCAATACACCGGTTTCGAGATGGTTGCCCTTGAGCTTTTCAGGCAATTAAGCAGCGTAATTCACACTTATGTTCATTCACCCGCAATTCGACCCCATCGCCATCCGCCTCGGCCCTCTTGCCGTGCACTGGTACGGTCTGATGTATCTGGTCGGCTTCATGCTGTTCCTGTGGTTGGGCAAGCGGCGCGTTCGCACGCTCAACAGCCCCGGCTGGGACGACAAGCTGCTGGACGACCTGCTGTTCTACGGCGTGCTGGGTGTGTTGCTGGGGGGGCGGCTTGGCGAGGTGCTGTTCTACCACCCCGGCTATTACTTCGCGCATCCGCTGGAGATTCTTGCCGTGTGGCAAGGTGGCATGTCATTCCACGGCGGCCTCCTCGGCGTGTTGATCGCCATGGCGTTGTTAGCACGCAAGCGACATATCGTGTGGCTGCAACTGATGGACTTCATCGCACCGCTAGTGCCGCTGGGTCTGGGTGCGGGGCGCGTCGGAAACTTCATCAACAGCGAATTGTGGGGACGCCCTACCGATATGCCGTGGGGCATGGTGTTCCCCAACTTAGATAATGTGCCGCGTCACCCGTCGCAACTCTACGAATTCGCGCTGGAAGGCTTGGCGTTGTTCGCACTGCTCTGGCTATATTCGAGCAAACCGCACCCAGTTGGCGCAGTGTCTGGCTTATTCCTAATCGGCTATGGCAGCTTCCGCTTCCTCGCCGAATTCACCCGCAACCCGGACGACGGCATCTTCGGGCTGATGACCTTCGGCGTCAGCATGGGGCAATGGCTGAGCCTGCCGATGATGCTGGCGGGAGTGGGGGTGATGATGTGGGCGCACAGAAGAGCGAGTTTATCATTCTGAGCTTGGTCACGTTTAACGTCGGCTTGAACCACCATTGTTTCAAAGGAATAACTGATGTCTGATCTCAGTCGAAGAAACAAACTTGGGTATATATGAAACACTGGGGGTAGTCGAATTCGATACTTTTTGAACGCATTTCGGCAGTCATGCGTGTCAGTAACTGCGTAGCATCGTTGTCGTTCCTTCTTCGTTGATATTTCTCGCCCGTTAAAGTCGTGGATTTTCAAGAGGGAGCTGGGAGCACACCAAGAGCGAATTACGGCAAAAATAGACAAAAATCGGGGGGAATGCAGGTGAGTCGGTTGACACATAATTTGGCTGAATCCCGCCAGCAGTGGGGATTAGGGCGATGCCGGAAAAGGCAGAGAGATGGTTTACATGTTGTATTGGTGGAGACGAGGAGGATCGAACTCCCGACCTTCGCATTGCGAACGCGACGCTCTCCCAGCTGAGCTACGTCCCCACTATAAATCGGATGCTAAACAGAAATTTGCCGTTTGGGAAGCAGCCCGCAGAAAGCCGGATGCCCTCAAAATTGCGAAACACCGCAATTATAATAACGAGGCTGTAGAAAAAGTATCTTCATAACCGCATCGTGCCGGGAACCAAAATAAATATCAAGGTCGAATTGCGGAGTGATATTTTGG
>MGWP01000078.1 GCA_001801055.1 Gallionellales bacterium GWA2_55_18
GCGGGATCGCCGCGTCGCTGGGCAATATCAGCAAGGATAGCTGGCACTGGCATATGTACGATACGGTGAAAGGCTCGGATTATCTCGGCGACCAGGACGCCATCGAATTCATGTGCCGCGCCGCGCCGGAGGTGGTGTACGAGTTGGAGCATTTCGGCATGCCGTTCGACCGTCTGGAAAGCGGCAAAATTTACCAGAGACCGTTCGGCGGGCATATGCAGGATTACGGCAAGAACCCGGTGCAGCGCGCCTGCGCGGCGGCAGATCGCACCGGTCATGCCATGCTGCACACGCTGTACCAGCAGAACGTGAAAGCCAACACGCATTTTTTCATCGAGTGGATGGCGCTCGACCTGATCCGCGACGAAGACGGCGACGTGCTCGGTGTGACCGCAATGGAGATTGAAACCGGCGAAGTGATGATCTTTCAGGCGCGCGCCACATTGTTTGCGACTGGCGGCGCGGGGCGCATTTTCCAATCCAGCACCAACGCCTACATCAACACCGGCGACGGTTTGGGCATGGCGGCGCGCGCCGGGATTCCGCTGGAAGACATGGAATTTTTTCAGTTCCATCCTACCGGCGTGTATGGCGCAGGGGTGCTGATTACCGAAGGGGTGCGCGGCGAGGGCGGCTATCTGGTGAACAAGGATGGCGAGCGCTTCATGCCCAAGTACGCACCGAACGCCAAGGATCTGGCGAGCCGCGACGTGGTGTCGCGCGCCATGACCATCGAGATCAACGAGGGGCGCGGTTGCGGCAAGCACGGCGACCACGTCATGCTCAAGCTGGATCACCTCGGCGACGACGTGATCCGGCAGCGCCTGCCGGGCATCCGCGAAATCGCGCTGAAATTCGCCCATGTCGATCCGGCCAAAAATCCGATCCCTGTCGTGCCGACCGCGCATTACATGATGGGCGGCATCCCCACCAACTATCACGGGCAAGTCGTCGCGCCCTATCACCACGGCCCGGAAGAAGTGGTGCACGGCCTGTACGCGGCGGGCGAATGCGCGTGCGTGTCGGTGCATGGCGCGAACCGCCTGGGCTGCAATTCGCTGCTGGATCTGCTGGTGTTCGGGCGCGAAGCGGGCAGGCAGATCATCGAAGATCTGCAAAGCCATCCGCACCCAAAACTGTTGCCTGCCGATTCTGCCGAGCGTTCCCTGGCGCGGCTGGCACGCTTGGAAAACCAGAAGAACGGCGAGCGTGTCGCCGAGGTCGGCGACGCGATGCGCAAGGCCATGCAGAAACATTGCGGTGTGTTCCGCTTCCCGGAATTACTGGCCGAAGGCGTGGAGAAAATCAGAGAGATCGCCGAGCGCGTCGCGCATACGGAGATTCAGGACAAGAGCAAGGTATTCAACACCGCGCGTATCGAGGCACTGGAGCTGGATAACCTGATCGAAGTCGCGCAGGCGACAATGACTGCGGCGGCAGCGCGTACGGAAAGCCGCGGTGCCCATGCGCGCGACGATTTCCCGCAACGCGATGATGTGAACTGGCTCAAGCACAGCCTGTATTTCAGCGATGAACGCCGCCTGGGATACAAACCGGTGCGGTTGAAGCCGTTGACCGTGGAATCGTTCCCGCTCAAGGCGCGGGTTTATTGAACAGCCATGGTGATCATAGTGCCTGAAAAAACAATACCCGTCTTTTTTCCGGAAAAACTTGGGATGAAATGCCCGGTATGATTCACAGATGACCTCCGCACTAAAAAACTATCTTGCCGAACTCGAAGCCGCGCTCAAGCGGGGCGATGCGCGCGAGCACACTCACCGCCCTGCGATTCATCGCCTGCTGGAAGCATCCGGCGAGCGCATCACCGCCACCAATGAACCGGCGCGCGAGGGCGGTAACGCGCCGGATTTTGTCATCAGCCGGGGCATGGTTCCGATAGGGCATGTCGAAACCAAGGATGTGGGCGAGACACTCAACAAGGTGCTGAAAACCGAGCAACTCAAACGCTACCGGGAAGCCTTGCCCAACCTGCTGCTCACCGATTACCTCGAATTTATCTGGCTGGTGGATGGCGCGGAGCGCGCCCGCATTGTGCTGGCGGAATGGGATGGTAAAAAAATTACCTCCCGAGCGAATGCGGCAGAGGAATGGACGCAGCTCATCGGGGCGTTTCTCAATCACCAGGCCGAAACTTTGCGCACTCCCACGCAACTGGCGCAAAAGCTCGCCGCGCAAACCCGTTTGCTGAAAGAAGCAGTGCTGAAAATTTTGCAGGCGGAGCAAGGGCAGGGCGAACTCTCCAGCGAAAAGGCCGCGTTCGAAGCCACGCTGCTACCCAACCTGACCGATGATGAATTCGCCGACATGTTTGCCCAGACCATCGCCTATGGCATGTTCACCGCGCGCCGCTTCGACACTACGCCCAAGGATTTTAGCCGCCAGGAAGCCGCAAATCTGATTCCAAAAACCAATCCCTTCCTGCGCCGCTTTTTCCAGTACATCGCCGGACATGACCTGCATCCCGGCCTCGCCTGGCTGGTGGACAACATGGCGGAGCTGATGTTGCGCGTGGATATGACCGCCATTCTCGAATACTACGGGCGCAAGCGCGGCTTTGAAGACCCGGTGTTCCATTTCTACGAACGCTTCCTTGCCGCCTATGATCCGCATCTGCGCGAATCGCGCGGCGTGTACTACACGCCCGAGCCGGTGGTGGACTTCATCGTGCGCGGCGTGGACGAGTTGCTGCGCGAGCGTTTCGGGCGCGCGCAAGGTCTGGCCGACGGCAACACGCTGATCCTCGACCCCGCCGTGGGTACGGCCACCTTCCTGCGCAACGTATTGCAGCAAGTGCGCAGCCGCGTAGTGGCAAACGGGCAGGCCGGGTTGTGGGGCAGCTATGTAAGCGAAAAACTGTTGCCGCGCCTGTTTGGCTTCGAGCTGATGATGGCTCCCTACACCGTGGCGCACCTCAAGCTTGCGCTGGAGCTGGAGGCCACAGGCTATGAATTCCGCGACGGCGAGCGCGTCAACGTGTTTCTCACCAACACGCTGGAAGAAATCCAGCACAAAACCGGCACCCTGCTGGCGCGCTGGCTGTCCGATGAAGCTGAGGCCGCCGAACAGATCAAGAAAATTGCGCCGGTGCAAGTGGTGTTGGGCAACCCGCCGTATTCGGGACATTCCGTGAACAAGGGCGCGTGGATCGAAAGCCTGATCGCCGAATACAAAAAAGAACCGGACGGCAGCCCGCTCAAAGAGAGAAACCCCAAGTGGCTGAACGACGACTACGTCAAATTCATCCGCTTCGCCCACTGGCGAGTGATGCAGACCGGACACGGCATCGTCGCTTTCATCACCAACCATGGCTGGCTGGACAACCCCACCTTTCGCGGGATGCGCGCCTCGCTGCTGCGCGATTTCGATGAAATTTATGTGCTCGATCTGCACGGCAACAGCAAGAAAAAAGAACACGCGCCGGACGGAGGCGAAGACAAAAACGTGTTCGACATCCAGCAGGGCGTGGCGATTTTGTTTCTGGTACGGAAAGAATCACCCCCTCTCCCCCGGCCCCTCCCCCGCGAGGGGGGAGGGGAGGTTAACTCCCTCTCCCTTGACGGGAGAGGGCTGGGGAGAGGGTGTTTGCCTCCGGCAAAAGTCTTCCACGCCGAACTATATGGCAGCCGCGAAGGCAAATACGATTGGTTGGAGCAAACTTCTTTCGCAGTCGCTGGCTGGCAGGAAATCGCGCCGCGCTTGCCGTTGCTGGTGTTCAAACCGGAAAGCGACGGGCCGCGCGTAGAGTATGAACAAGGCTGGAAAGTCACCGACATTTTTCCTTGCACATTACTGGGCCCCAATTCGCACCGCGACGGTTTTGCGATTTCATTTACTGAGATTGAAGCAAGTCAAAGAATTGCTGATTTTTTCAACGAACAAATTTCTGATAGCGAAATTCGGCAGAAATATGATTTGCTCGATAACAGGGATTGGAGCCTTGCTCAAGCACGTAAATTGGATCGTAAGAATGCACAACTTGTGGCTTGTATTTACCGGCCTTTTGATTTCAGATTCATGATGTACGGGGCTTGTGCCTTCGACTATCACAGGCCGGAAATTAACGACCAAATGCTTTTTGAAAATTTAGCGTTAATAACGACAAAACAGACTAAGGAAAATTTTTCAGTATTGGCAACAGGTCTTCCCGCAGGCCAACATAAACTAGCAACACCATATGACGGTAGCTATTTGTCTCCGCTTTATGTCTACCCAAATGGTGAGAAAAAAGACTTGTTCGATGTGGCTCCGGCTGCGAATGAACGTCAGCCCAATCTCGCCCCCGCTTTCCTCGCAGCCGTTCAGGAAAAGCTGGGCTATGCGCCTGCGCCGGAAGCCCTCTTCCACTATATTTACGCCGTGCTGCACAGCCCAGCTTACCGCAGCCGCTACGCCGAATATCTGAAGTCAGATTTTCCGCGTGTGCCGCTGACCGTCAGCCGCGCGCGCTTCGAGCAACTGGCGGCACTCGGCGAAAAATTGGTCGCGCTGCACCTGTTGCGCGCGCCGGAGCTGGATAAGCCGGTCACCGGCTATCCGGTGGATGGCGCACATCTGGTGGAGAAGGTGAGTTTTGTCGAGCAGGAGAGGCGTGTTTGCATCAACCCCCAACAATACTTCGCGGGCGTTGAGCAAGCGGATTGGGATTTCCACATCGGCGGCTACCGCGTGCTGGAAAAATGGCTGAAAGACCGCAAGGGGCGCGCGCTTTCGACCGACGACATCGTGCATTACCAGCGCGTCGTCGGCAGCGTGCGCGCTACGCGCGGCCTGATGCGGCAGATAGACGAAGCGATCGGCGAGTGGCCGCTGCTATGACCGAACTTATTCCCACTCCAAGTCCCCTGTATCAGGGCATCCGCGATATTCTGCTGTCTGCCAAAACGCAGGCGCGGCGGGCGGTCAACGATGCGATGGTGCAAGCCTACTGGCATGTCGGTCGCCTTATCGTTGAAGATGAGCAGGGCGGGGAGAGGCGCGCGGAATATGGCAAGCGTGTGCTCCCTGAGCTGGCAAAACGCCTATCGGCGGAATTTGGCAAGGGATTCTCCGCCCAGAGCCTTTGGAATTATCGTCAGTTTTACCTTGAGTTTTCAATTCTCTCCACGGCGTGGAGAGAATTGAGCTGGTCACATTTCAAGATGCTCATGCGGGTAAAAAATACGCAAGCACGCACTTGGTATTCGGACGAGGCTGCTAATCAAGGCTGGAGCGTGCGGGCACTGGATCGGCAAATTTCCACGCTTTACTATGAACGCTTGCTGGGCAGTCCAAAGCAGGATGGTGTGCGAGAGGAAGCAGAACAAAAAATCGCCACCGAAGTGCCTCCCGATCCGCGCGATTTCATCCGTGACCCTTACGTGCTGGAGTTTCTCGGTGTACAGCCGGACGCAAAGCTATATGAACAGGATGTAGAGCAAGGTTTGATCGACCGTTTGCAGCAATTTCTGATGGAGTTGGGCAAGGGCTTCGCCTTCGTGGCGCGGCAGAAGCGCTTGCAGGTGGAAGGCGACGATTTCTTTGTCGATCTGGTGTTCTACAATTACCTGCTCAAATGCTTCGTGTTGATCGACCTCAAGGTGGGCAAGCTGACGCATCAGGATGTCGGGCAACTGGATATGTATGTGCGGGTGTTTGATGAGCAACAGTGCGGCGAGGGCGACAATCCGACCATCGGCTTGATTCTGTGCTCGGAGCGGAATGCGGCGGTGGCGAAGTATTCCGCTTTGGCCGACAAGCCGCAATTGTTCGCCAGCAAATATCAAACCCTCCTGCCCAGCGAAGAAGAATTGCGTGCCGAACTGGAGCGCGACCGCGCCTTGCTGGAAAGCGCGCGCGGAGCAGCGGATGATTGACCTCAACCCGACCAAGCCGCCCCGCGGATCGCCAACCTGTTAGCATTCGCCAAAGAAGTTTGGAAATAAGGTAACAATGCCATGAAATTCAAAATTTACCGCTACAACCCAGACACCGATACTGCGCCGTACATGCAGGACTACGATCTGGATATCGAGGCGGGCGACAAGATGTTGCTGGATGCCATCCTGTTGCTGAAGGAACAGGACGACAGTTTGTCGTTGCGCAAGTCTTGCCGCGAGGGGGTGTGCGGCTCGGATGCAATGAATATCAATGGGCGTAACGGGCTGGCGTGCATCACGCCGTTGTCTTCACTGAAGGAGCCGGTAACATTGCGCCCGCTGCCGGGCTTGCCGGTCATCCGCGATCTGATCGTGGACATGACACAGTTCTTCAAGCAGTACCATTCCATCAAGCCGTATCTGATCAATAATGATCCGCCGCCTGAAACCGAGCGGTTGCAATCTCCCGCACAGCGCGAACATTTGAATGGCTTGTATGAATGCATCCTGTGCGGCTGCTGCACCACGGCCTGCCCGTCATTCTGGTGGAACCCGGACAAGTTCGTCGGCCCGGCGGGATTGTTGCAGGCGTACCGCTTCATCGCCGACACGCGCGACCATGCTACCAGCGAACGTCTCGACGACCTGGAAGACCCATACCGGCTGTTCCGTTGCCACACCATCATGAATTGTGCGGATGTCTGCCCGAAAGAACTCAATCCCACTAATGCCATCGGTAGCATCAAGGATATGATGGTCAAGCGCATGGTGTAGAGTTCCCTCTCCCCCGGTGGGAGAGGGTTAGGGAGAGGGTTAGGGAGAGGGGGATGAGTTTATCTCTGCAGGTATTTGCAAAGCAGCTTCGCCGCAATATGACAGATGCAGAAAAACTGCTTTGGTATCGTCTGCGAGCTCATCGATTTATCAGGGCGAAGTTCAAACGACAGCAACCACTGGGAAATTACATTGTTGACTTCGTGTGCTTCGAGGCTAAATTGGTGATTGAGGTCGATGGTGGTCAACATTTCGACAATACCCAAGATATGCAAAGGGATGAATGGTTACGCGGTCAGGGGTTTGAGGTGATGCGTTTTTGGAATAATGAAGTGTTGGGGCAGACGGAATCAGTGATGGAAAAAATCCTTCAAGTTTTAACCCCCTCTCCCCAACCCCTCTCCCACGAGGGGAGAGGGGATAGGTTGCTGGAACGGGTGCGCTGGCGTGCGCGGCGCGGGTTGCTGGAGCTGGACATCGTGCTGGGACATTTTATCGAGGCGCACTATGCGCAGCTTGACGAGGCCGAGCGGATGGCGTTCGAGGTATTGCTGGATATGCCCGACAACCCGCTCTGGGATATGATTTCGGGCAGGCAGGAAGCGGCGCCGGGCGAGCAACAGGCGTTGCTGGAGAAGATCAGGGCGGTTTGATTTGTTGGAGCGCGGGCATCCTGCCCGCAAACACAGGGAGAGAACTTATGGAAAGCAAACGTGTTGCAACGCTGACGCTGGATGATGGACGCAGTGTCGAATTGCCAATATTGTCCGGCACGCTTGGGTCGGATGTGCTCGACATTCACAATATCAGCAAGCTGGGGTTGTTCACTTACGATCCGGCGTTCTTTGCCACGGCCAGTTGTACCTCGAAGATCACTTTTATTGACGGCGATGCCGGGCTGCTCTACTACCGTGGCTATCCGATCGAGCAACTGGCCGAGCATTCCGATTTTCTTGAAGTGAGTTACCTGCTTATGAATGGCGAACTGCCGAATGCTGTGCAGTCCGCAGAATTCAAGGATATCGTCACACACCACACTATGGTGCACGAGCAGATTGTGCGCTTCTATTCCGGTTTTCGCCGCGATGCACACCCGATGGCGGTGATGGTTGGCGTGGTGGGCGCGCTGTCGGCGTTCTATCACGACTCGCTGGATATCAATAACCCGCGGCACCGCGAGATATCGGCAATACGCATGCTGGCAAAAGTGCCAACCATTGCGGCGATGGCGCACAAGTACCATACCGGCGCGCCGTTCATGTACCCGAAGAACAAGTTCAGCTATGCGGAAAATTTCATGTATATGATGTTCGGCAACCCGGCGGAGGATTATGAACCCAACCCGGTGCTGGTGCGTGCGCTGGATCGTATTTTGATCCTGCATGCCGACCATGAGCAGAATGCCTCCACTTCGACGGTGCGCTTGGCCGGCTCCAGCGGGGCGAATCCGTTTGCCTGCATTTCTTCCGGTATTGCCGCGCTGTGGGGGCCGTCGCACGGCGGCGCGAACGAGGCCGCACTGGAGATGTTGGAAGAAATCGGTGATGCGTCGCGTGTCCCCGAATATGTGCAAGGCGTGAAAGACAAGAAATACCGCCTGATGGGATTCGGTCACCGCGTTTACAAGAACATGGACCCGCGCGCCGCGGTGATGCGCCAGACCTGTTATGAAGTGCTGGCGGAACTCAAGTTGGAAAACCACAAGCTATTCGAGCTGGCGATGGAGCTGGAGCGCGTCGCCTTGAGCGACCCGTATTTCATCGAGCACAAGCTGTATCCGAATGTGGATTTCTATTCCGGCATCGTGCAGCGCGCGCTGGGTATTCCGGTCAATATGTTTACGGTGATCTTCGCGGTGGCGCGTACCGTGGGCTGGATTTCGCAATGGAACGAAATGATCGCGGATACCGACCACAAGATCGGACGTCCGCGCCAGTTGTATCGCGGCGCGACCAAGCGGGATTTTGTACCGATGGAGAAGCGTTGAACGAACCGGCCAGCCTTTCCACATAATTGCATTTTATCCGGGATCGCTGCCTTTCCGTAGGTTGGGCAAAGCGCAGCGTGCCCAACAAACGCAGGTAATTACTAATGCTGGGCACGCTACGCTTTGCCCAACCTACGCACTTATGCGCATTTTAGGATAACTGCTGAAATAGATTATGTCCGCGCCAGAAAAAAACTACATGCAGGCCATGCGCGACACTTCCCTGTTGTTCGGGATGAACGACGTGTTCGTCGAAGGCTTGTACGAGGATTATCTCGCCGATCCGGCCTCAATTCCAGAGGCGTGGCGCGGCTATTTCGACGCGCTGCAAGCCACACCCGGCGCGGCTCGCGAGGTGGCGCACAGCACCGTTCAGCGCACCTTCGCGGCTTTGCCGAAAGCGGATGCCGCCATTGCAACCCATGATGCCGATCTGGAATGCAAGCAGGCACATGTGTCGCAACTCATCAGCGCGTATCGCATCCTCGGCATGCGCGCCGCCAACCTCGATCCGCTTGGCCGCTATACCAGGCCGGTGATCGCCGAGCTCGAACCGGCGCATTACGGCTTGGGTGAAGCCGACATGGACAGTGTTTTCGATACGGCATCCATGCCGGATGCGCCGCGCATGACTTTGCGCGAGATCCTGCAACTGCTGCGCCAGACCTATTGCGGCAGCATCGGTTCTGAGTATATGTACATCGGCGATGTGGCGCAGAAACGCTGGATACAGGGTCGGCTGGAAGGAGTGCACGGGTTGGCCGGATATAGCGCCGCGATGCGCCGCCGCATCCTGGAGCGGCTGACCGCCGCCGAGACGCTGGAGCGTTACCTGCACACCAAATACGTCGGGCAAAAGCGCTTCTCGCTGGAAGGCGGCGAGACGCTGATCCCGCTGCTCGATCATCTGCTGCAACGCGCCGGTGAGCAAGGCGTGCAGGAGGCCGTGATCGGCATGGCGCATCGCGGGCGGCTGAATGTGCTGGTGAATATTCTCGGCAAAAAACCGAAGATGCTGTTCGCCGAATTCGAAGGTATCCATGCCGAGCATCTGACTTCCGGCGACGTGAAATACCATCAGGGTTTCTCGGCGGACATCGATACGCCGGGCGGCGAGCTGCATGTCTCGCTGGCGTTCAACCCTTCGCACCTGGAAATCGTCAATCCGATGGTGGAAGGTTCGGTGCGCGCGCGCCAGCACCACCGCAAGGATTTTCACGGTTCGAAAGTGATGCCAATCCTGCTGCATGGCGATGCGGCATTCGCCGGGCAGGGCGTGGTGATGGAGACGCTGGGCATGTCGCAAACGCGCGGCTACCGCACCGGCGGAACGGTGCATGTCATCATCAACAACCAGATCGGCTTCACTGCCTCGGATTCGCGCGACACGCGTTCCAGCATCCATTGCAGCGACGTGGCGAAGATGATCGATGCGCCGATCTTTCATGTGAATGCGGATGACCCGGACGCGGTATTGCTGGTCACCGAAATTGCGCTGGACTACCGCATGCACTTCAACAAGGACGTGGTGATCGACCTGGTGTGTTTCCGCAAGCTGGGGCACAACGAGCAGGACGAGCCGCTGGTCACGCAGCCGTTCATGTATCGCTTCATCCGCCAGCACCCCGGCACGCGTGCCGTGTATGCGCAGCGGCTGGACGGGCAGGGCGCGATCCAGCCCGGCGAGGCGGACGGTATGATCGCGGCCTATCGCAAGGCGATGGACGAGGGGCACAGATCCACCCGGCCTACGCTGGAAAATCGCGACAGCAAAATAGCCGCCGACTGGAAAAAATACCAGCACGACATCGCATGGGACATCCCGGTGGATACCGCCGTGCCGCTGGAGCGCTTGCGGCAATTGGCGATGCCGCTGACCACTGTCCCGGCAAATTTTGTGCTGCATTCGCGCGTGCAGAAAATTGTCGAAGACCGCGCTGCGATGGCACGCGGGGATTTGCCGCTGGATTGGGGCATGGCGGAAAACCTCGCTTATGCCACGCTGCTCACCGAGGGTTATCCGATAAGGCTGAGCGGGCAGGACAGCCAGCGCGGCACGTTCTTTCATCGCCACGCCACCTGGCATGACCAGAACCGCAAGGAACGGCACGAAGGCGCTTACACGCCGTTGCAACATCTCGCGCCCGGCCAGGCGGACATCATCGTGATCGACTCGTTGCTGTCCGAGGAAGCGGTGCTCGGTTTCGAATACGGCTATGCCACCGCCGAGCCGGATTCACTGGTGTTGTGGGAAGCGCAGTTCGGCGATTTCGCCAACGGCGCGCAAGTGGTGATCGACCAGTTCATCGCCTCCGGCGAAGTGAAATGGGGGCGGCTGTGCGGGCTGGTGATGCTGCTGCCGCACGGCTACGAGGGGCAGGGCGCGGAGCATTCATCGGGGCGCATCGAACGCTATCTGCAACTGTGCGCCGACTACAACATTCAGGTATGTGTCCCCTCCAATGCCGCGCAGATGTTCCACCTGCTGCGCCGCCAGATGCTGCGCCCGATGCGCAAGCCGCTGATCGTGTTCACCCCCAAGAGCCTGCTGCGCAGCAAGGATGCGGCTTCGCCGCTCGCCGAATTCACCGGGGGGAAATTCCAGCCGGTGATCGCCGAAGCCGATGCGCTGGATAACAAAAAAGTGCGGCGCATCATCGCGTGCAGCGGCAAGGTGTATTACGAACTGCTCGCGGCGCGGCGCGCCAAGGGGATTCAGGATATGGCGATCATCCGCATCGAGCAGCTCTATCCGTTCCCGCACAAGGATTTTGTGGCGCAGATAAACACCTATCCCGATGCCACGGAAGTGGTGTGGTGCCAGGAGGAACCGGGCAACCAGGGCGCATGGCACCGCATCCAGCATTACCTGCTGCGCCACCTGCGCGAGGGCATGCGCCTCGATTACGCGTTGCGCCCGTCATCCGCCGCACCCGCTGCGGGCTATCTGGCGGTGCATCAGGAACAACAGAAAGCGGTGATCGCAGCGGCCTTCCGCGACGATCTCGACAATAAACCTAATCCGGGAGCCATACACCATGAGCATCATTGAAGGCCATATTATCGAAGTCAGGGTTCCGCAGCTTTCCGAATCCGTTTCCGAAGCCACGCTGCTGACCTGGCACAAACAGGTGGGCGAGGCGGTTGTCGAGGGCGAGAACCTGATCGATGTCGAGACCGATAAAGTGGTGCTGGAACTGCCCGCGAGCAAGTCCGGTGTGCTGACCAGAATCATCAAGGGCAATGGCGAAAAAGTGGCCAGCGAGGAAGTGATCGCGCAGATCGACACCGAAGCAACGGCGCAAACCGTTGCGCAGCCAGCAGCCGTCCCCTCACCCGTGCCACCCTCGGTGCGCAAGCTGGCGCGCGAGCATGAGATCGATGCGGGCAGCTTGCAAGGCAGTGGGCGCAGCGGTCGTGTTACCAAGGATGACGTGCTGAACGCGATGCAGCAAGTGTCGCATGGAAAGGCTGGCGGGCAGGATGCCCGCGCTCCAGTCGTACCGGTCATTGCACCCGCAGGCAACCGCCCGGAACAGCGCGTGCCGATGACGCGCATCCGCCAGCGCATCGCCGAGCGCCTGCTGCAATCGCAACAGAATGCCGCGATCCTGACCACCTTCAACGAAGTCAACATGCAGCCGGTGATCGACCTGCGCAACAAGTACAAGGAGGCGTTCGAGAAGAAACACGGCGTCAAGCTCGGCTTCTCGTCGTTCTTCGTCAGGGCGGCAGTGCTGGCGCTGCAAAAATTTCCCGTCGTCAACGCCTCGGTGGACGGCACCGACATCATCTATCACGGCTATTTCGATATCGGCATGGCCATCGGCAGCGAGCGCGGGCTGGTCGTGCCGATCATCCGCGATGCGGATAAGCTCTCCTTCGCCGACATCGAAAAACAGATCGCCGACTTCGGCGCGCGCGCCCAAGTCGGCAAGCTGACCATGGAAGAACTCACCGGTGGCACGTTCTCCATCTCCAACGGCGGCGTGTTCGGCTCGATGCTCTCCACGCCCATCATCAATCCGCCGCAAGCCGCGATCCTAGGCATCCATGCGACCAAGGACAGGCCTGTCGCCGAGAACGGCCAGGTGGTGATACGCCCGATGAACTATCTGGCGCTGTCCTACGACCACCGCATCATCGATGGCCGCGAGGCGGTGCAGTTCCTCGGCACTATCAAGGAAGCGCTGGAGTATCCGGGCAGGGTGCTGCTTGATCTCTAGAATGAGCGCCTTTCGCGCCTATCGCATCTTTGAGCAGGACGGTAGATCGCAAGGTCGATTCGTCGAGTTGTCGTTAACCGATCTCGACGCCGGTGAGGTCGTCATCCGTTCGCATTATTCCAGCGTGAACTATAAGGATGCGCTCGCGGCCACCGGTGCGGGCAAGGTCATTCGCCGCTTTCCCTGTGTCGGCGGCGTGGATGTTGCGGGCGTGGTCGAGACTTCGTCCGACGCGCGCTTCAATGCAGG